>JAZSMM010000188.1:0-4384 GCA_045535895.1 Treponema sp. | reverse complement strand
TACAACGCCGTGAAAGCGAACAACCCGGAGATGGTAAAAATAATTGCCAGCAACGGGGTTAGCAGGGACACACGGGATTACCTTGGAAACACACCTGTTCATGCATGCGTGCGTTGGGACGCAATGGACGCAACATACGCCCTGATTGAGGCAGGCTATTCCATGAACGCAAGAAACATTTCCGGCAAAACACCTCTTGCAGAAGCAGCTCGAGCAGGCAAAATAGACATGGTAACATTACTTTTGGACAACGGAGCCAACATAAACGCCACGGACGAGACAGGCAAAACAGTGCTTATCGATGCCATTCAGAGCGGCAGCACTGACCTTGTACACCTTCTTTTGGCAAAAGGGGCATCACCGCTCATCCAAGAAATGTATGGACGTAATGCATTCCATGAGGCTGCCATCTTGGGCGACCCGGAAATGATAAGCATAATCCATTCCGCAGGTGGAGACCCCTTGGCAAAAGACACGGACGGGAACACACCTTTTTCAATTGTCCTGGGAAAAGGGGAGAAAGCCATACGAGCCACGCTGGGTACCAACCTGAACCTAAGCGACTCCGATGGAAACACACCAGTGCATATTGCGGTTCTCACAAAAACAAATCCGCAGACAATGAAACTACTGCTGGAAATGGGCTACCCTGTGAACAGAAGAAACAGTTCAGGAACCACACCACTTACATTGGCAATCGCCCAAGACTCGATTCAGTTGGCTTCTATACTTCTTGAATACGGAGCAGATCCATACATTGCAGACAACACTGGAGAATGTGCGGTGTCCCTTGCACTAAAAGAAAACGCACCAGTGTTGGACCAAATCGTAAAGCAAGCGGCAAACAAAACGGATATTTCTGGAGAAGGAATACTACATTATGCCGCCAGAATAAGCGACCCTGAAACAGTAAAAAAACTGGTGTCAATGGGGTTGGATAAATCCCAAAAAACCATATCTGGTGAAACACCGTACGACATAGCAGTGCGTTGGCAACGACCAGAAATTGCCACCCTGCTGCAATAATCCGGCAAAACTACAAGGAGGCAGCGCAGTCCAACATCTTGCGGAATGCGCTGTCTTCTTTTTTCAGCTCCTTGGAACCCCGGGTTATTTTGCATAGACTCATGTTGAACATATGCGCTATTTCCCGTTGGGTTGTCCCCTTGTCAATCTCTTTGACAAGCAGCCACCTTTTTGCAATATCTTCCAACTCCGCGGGAGTAAAAAGACAATCAAAAAAATCTTTAATCAAATCCAAGTCGTCCGTCACAGAAAGCAGCTTGAGAATTTCGTCAAGCGCCTGCTGTTGCAATGTTTTGTCCATGAAAAAAGTATACAAAATATGTGCGAAAAAAACCAGCACATGAATTTCATTGCGGGAAAAACCGCTCAGAGGCGTTTATCCTTACCAAATGGACATGAGAACCGCTGTATTTTTTCATAAAGGCTTCCAACGTAAGTTCTTTTCCGCCCTCAAAAACGGCCACATTAAACCTGCCTGCATTGTCAAAGTAAGGGAAAAAGGCGACGCTTTCCGTAAAAAAATTCACATCGGGTTCTTCTGTTGTCGTATTTTCAGTGGAATTCACATCGTCCACCACGAATTGTCGGCTGTTTGCATCCGTCTGTCTAACAGCACCAAGAAAAAACCTTCCGGGTTCTGTCGCGGCAAGCACGTAAAGCAAAGGATGAAGATTGTCTATCCTGTATCCACTGTCCTTTAAATATCCCAAGGAATTTACCCAGCCGGCATCACTTTTTTCAGCAGAGAAAGGTTCCACTGTGACATCGCATCCAGAATTATAATAAAAATAATTTTTCCCGGAATAAACTGACAAAGCGGCGCTAGCCAAATTCCGTGTCCAGTCCAAACTAAACGAAATATTGAATCTTTGGGAAATTACATCTGAAAAACTGCCCTGTTTATATTCCACGGTAGGCACAAGCAAAGGATTTATCAATGTGTAACTTCCGGCAAGAGGCATCACAAGGCCGTCTACAATCCACTTTAAAAAACCGGCAGAAGAAAAAGACAAGCCTTCTTCCTCCAGAACATTTTCTTCCACAACTCGTTGCCTTCCTGTGGAAATAAATACAGGATTGCCATCCTCGTCATACGCGCCGTCTTCAGCATAAAAAAACCTGTCCAAATTCTCACGGACAACAGCAATCATTTGCTTGACCGGATGGTACAAGCCCGGCATTATATCGGTATATTCCCAAGGCAAGGTGTTCTTTGTAAGCGAATATACCTCGGCAAAAGAAGCCGTGTAAAGCCTCTTGAAAGGGATTCCGACTGGAACACCACGCGCGGCATAAGAACCGAACACAACAAAATCTGCCACAGTTTTTTCCCCATATGGACTGAGCTGAATGAACACATCGGAATCTGCGGCAAAATAATAACGTATCTGCAATGGATTCCCCGTATCTATATCACGCAACAAAACCCAACTGCCCGGAGAATCCACAGGATAAACGTCTACATAAGAAGAATGTTTTCCTGTTTCTGAATACACATCCACTTTCAGTTTGTCTTGGGGAGCGACAATCACAATCAAATCCCTGCCGTTTTCCTCTGCACGCACTTGAAAAACAGTTCCCGCATTGTTTATGTGAAGTTCCGTCACATTGGCACGGACTGAATCAACCGAGGCAGTAAACCATTCTTCCACAAGTCTTCTACGAATCTCCGATGAATCCGGAATCCCTTGCCGATTGTAAAGGGCAAAAGTTGGCAGCATCGCCACAAGAACAAAACATATAACCAAAGCAAATTTTTTTTTGCTCATAAAACCTCCGATATTTACGATTTTTCCTTATGCCCGCTCTTGCCTTCATCCGGATTACGTCCTACGGGGGCATTTGAAAGCAACAACTTCAAGCGATTCAACTGGTTTACTTCGCTTGCCCCTGGGTCGTAGTCAATTGCAGCTATATTTGCCCCCGGAAACCTGGAACGAAGTTCCTTTATCATTCCCTTTCCTGTAACATGGTTGGGCAAACAGGCAAAAGGCTGAACACAAGCAATGCTGGGTACTCCTGATTCAATCAACTCCACCATTTCCGCAGTCAAAAACCAACCTTCACCCGTTATATTGCCAAGTTGAACAATGTCGTCGACACCTTTCATCAAGTCGTAAATCAATGAAGGCGGTTCAAACCTTTTGCTGGACTCCAACGTCTTTTTAATTGTGTTGCGGTAAAGCTCCAAGAACCAAACCAAAAGCCTAGCGTTGCGTTCCGTGGACCTAGGGAAAGCAAGCTGCTGGTGACGGAAAATGCCGGTTGAAAAAGTATAAAACAAGAAGTCCGCCAAATCCGGCATAACACATTCTGCGCCTTCCCTTTCAATCACTCGACATATGTCGTTGTTTGCCGTGGGATGGAATTTTACAAGGATTTCCCCCACAACCCCAACACGTGGTTTCTTTATTGGCAAAATTGGAAGGTTGTCAAAATCATGGACAATGCCCTTTATCAACCGCCGGTATTTTTCTACAGAAACAGACTTCAACTGTTCTTGGGCTTTTAAATTCCATTTTTCATACAAAGCATCTGCCGAACCTGCCTGTGCCTCATAGGGACGAACCCGGTACAAAACCCTCATAAGCAAATCCCCAATCATCACAGACATCAAGGCACGGTGCAACAACGCAGGAGTGATTTTAAATCCGGGATGGGACTCCAACCCCAAAGCGTTAAGCGAAAGGACAGGGATATGAGACCATCCTGCATCCGCCAACGCCCGTCGAATAAAACCTATATAATTTGTCGCACGACAACCACCACCTGTCTGTGTAATCAAAAGGCTTACATGGTCCAAGTCGTACTTGCCGGATTTTAACGCCGCTATCATCTGCCCCGCCACAAGAACAGAAGGATAACAAGCGTCGTTGTTCACATATTGCAAACCAGTTTCCACCGCAAGGGTGTCCACTTCCGGCAAAATCACAAAGTTATACCCCGAATATTCAAAGGCCTTTTGCAACAAACGGAAATGTATGGGCGACATCTGCGGAGCGATAATCGTATGCGTGTGCTTCATCTCCTTGGTAAAGACCTGTCGTTTATACGCAGCAGAAACAATCGCTCCTTTTTGTCTTCTACGTTCTCGTTCTCGCACTGCGGCAATCAGACTTCTTATGCGGATTCTTACCGCGCCAAGATTTGAGCCTTCGTCGATTTTTATCAATGTATACATTCGTGACCTGGAACGCATGATTTCGTCCACTTGGTCGGCTGTGACAGCATCCAATCCACAACCAAAACTTGTAAGCTGCACAAGTTCCAAGTTGGGGAAGTCTGCCACAAAAGACGCCGCACGATAAAGCCGGTTGTGGTACGTCCACTGGTCAACAATACGCAAAGGACGTTCTAT
>JAZSMM010000228.1:0-3435 GCA_045535895.1 Treponema sp. | reverse complement strand
GGTTTATTGTGTTTACTTTATTCTCGTAAATTCGTAACTCTTTATTACAATCAACGCTCGTTGTATTATAATATGGAAAAACTATATCATCTATAAGAACATACTCATATTCAATATATACAGTGTCTCCAGATTCATGATGACTTGGACTAATTTCTTTTTTTATATTTTCACCGACAGGAACTTTTAACCATAAAGAATCACTAGATGGTGTATTAAAATATATATTTACATTAAATGTAGTTTGATTATTGATTTCCAAATAAGTTTTATCTTCTGTTATCTCTTTAACGATAGTTTCATTTTTACATCCCAGAAAAAAAATAACAAAAAATAAAAATATAACTAATATTCTTTTCATACAACATCCTCCTATAAAGCAATGTCTGCACATAATGAAATTTTATGTACAGACATTTAAAATGAACTACATATTTTCAAAATCAATTTCACCAGTTAATTCTATATCAGAAAGTGTAATATCATAAACGGTATTACCTGTTACTGTGATAGTATAAATCTTATCACTTTCAAAAGTGAATTCTGGTAAATTTACATAATGCAAAGCAGTTCCTATTGAGAATTGTGAAAAAGTTTGAGAAGTTAAATATTCATCCTGAGTACCTGGCTTCTTAGGCATATCAATTTGAAACATCATATTTTTGTTACTATTGATATTTGCTCCACCTGTAGATGTATAAACAATTTCACCTCCATCATAAAAAGACAAACCTTGTTTACTATTATTTTGAATAAGTAAATATGCACAGCCAGAACTAAAATTCGTACCTTCAGTCCAATTACTAGTTCTTAAAGTTTTTGATGTTGTTTCTGAATCCAAAGTAAAATTTTCTACACAAGCCTTTCCAATTGAACTTCCTTCAGAATATTTTGGATACACAGTAATTATTTCATTTCTTGCCGAATTGAATTTCCTATAAACAGGAAAAAGCAAATAATTGTCATAATTCACTGCAAATGTTGTTTGCATCATATTAGCTGCTGCATAACCTAAAACAGCACCACCTAGTCCACCTTGTCGTAACTCAACATTAAAGCCAGATGTATTATATAAAATAATAGTACCATCTCCACCTAAATTACCTGAAATTTCATAAATTAAATTATTTTCCGAATTGGCATTATAATAAGCATACAGGCGAGCAAAAGGCTTATTTACTAAAATATCTAAATTATTAATATTTTCTTTATAATCCTCTTCTGTAATAATGAATAAAACAAAATCTGAGCTTACATTGAATAAACTTGTATCCATCTTCAAGCCATGTTCATTACCAGGACCTGCAGGTATTCCTCCAAGCAAATTGGTTGCGTTTGGAGAACCTTTAAATGCAACAAGATTCTTAGTTGTATTATTTTTTACTTTAATTGAAAAATCAGTTGTATAATTTGTATAGTCAATTAATTTCTGATTTTCCCCACCTGTTTCTTTCCCTGCAACCAAATCACAGGCAGCCACCACAAAGCACAACGCCATCAAACAGCACAACATGACTAAAACAAATGTTCTTCTTCGGTTCATATAAAACTCCTTGCGGATACAATCTAGTGTTTATACTAACACACGATATTTATTTGCGTCAACACAATATTTTGTTAAAACTGATACTATGTTTAATGATGATGACATAATTTCCATTGAAAATGCGGTTATAAAAAAATTAAAATTTTTTAGGGAAGAACGAAATCTTTCTCAATTTGAATTATCCTTACAATCTGGAGTTTCACAAAACATGATTACATATATAGAGACAGGAAAACGCTCTCCAACTTTGAAAACCGTGATAAAACTTTGCAAGGCACTTGAAATTTCACCGGCAAAACTTTTTGAAGAAAGCGATGATGAAAGAGAACAAGCAAAAAAGAAAATCATAGAGGCAATTCAAAAATATATGTAAATTTCTTACAATAATTCCTTTGCAAAAAAATAATCCATCGTGTTGTGTTCCGTTCCGGGCAAAGGACATGGCAACTGGGTATAGCCCAATTTTTTGTATATGTGAATAGCTACGGGCAGATTGTGATGGGTTTCCAAATACAAGGTTTTGAACCCCGCTTGTTTTGCTTCTAACTCTACTTTTTCAATCAACTTGTAGCTGTAGCCTTTTCCTTTCGCCCTGTCATCTATGTAGAGTTTTTGCAGTTCCGCCGTTTGAAAATTGCCATTGAACTCCGCAAACCCCGCCCCGCCAAGAACTTTATCATCTTCATCCGCAAGGACAAAATATTTCCGCCATGAATTGTTCAAATAAAAGTGGCTCATGTTTTTTATGGATTCGTCAAAATATGCAGTTCCAGGAATGTCAAGATGAGCTTGTTCAAGGCAACGGCGGACAAGAAAGAACAACGCTTCGTCGTCCTTTGCTTTAATCTCTCGCAGAATCATTTTATTTTTGCTCCAAAACACAAGAAAAAACAGGAATCCATTGATTTGCCTTTCTTTCAAAAACTGTCACATTGTCCACAAGGAACTCTTCTTTTAGATTCAACTCTGAAAGAACTTGCAACGCCTTTGTAGAAGCACCTTCTGGAATGTCACGGTTTGCCACGGTCAAATGGGGTTGGAAAGGTCGTTTGTCCTTTTTTGTACAAGAGGAAGCCACACTTAAAACAGAAGACAAAACCAAGTCCCGCAAACGAACCCATTCTTCAGACGGAACAACTTTTGCAAAAATTGTTCGGTCTGCGAATGCGGAAAAACCATCGACAGCGGCTGTGAAAGCCAAAGAATCATTTATATGAAAAATTTTTTCTTCCAAGGAATCCGTTAAATCCTTGGAAGAAAACTCTTTCGGAAGACAAAAAGGAGGAATCAACGTCACATGAATCGGAGTGGAATGACCACTTTTACAGCCGTATTTTTCGTTCATATAACGGCGGCAATTTTGCAACGTCAATGAAATATGTTCAGGTGGAAGAACCCCCGCAAAATGTGTCTGCTGCATAAAATTCGCCATGGACTAAAAATACATTATATCGCTGAAATTTTCAACAAAAGCCGCCCCCGCCCGCCCGTGCGTACGTAAGCAAAACATGAAGCCGTGCATGCAACCGTGACGTGTAAACGTGTGCATGCAACCGTGGGGGGGAGGCAAGCGGGTCCCAGCGACGCCACAAAAACGGTGCACTCCCCACAGGGGTCCCCGCCATTTTTGTGGCTGCGTCCCTCTTGCCTTCCCCGGCTGTTTTTACAGCTCCATTCCATGTGCGGTTTCCCGTTTTTATTCGTACGGCGGTCGGTGCTTTCCACGTAACATAGAAAGATGGAATGGTGGCGTGAAATGCCGGCTGCCAAGGAGGGCAGCCCACGGTAATGTGTGCGACGTTTTGTTCCCTGAGCCTGTCGAAGGGGAACAAAACTCGCCGTCAATAATTGGCATGGAAGCCAATTATTGACAGGGACCACTTGCCTTC
>JAZSMM010000315.1:0-2821 GCA_045535895.1 Treponema sp. | reverse complement strand
CAAAACAAGATTCATTTCTGTGGTACGGGCCTGCATTTTTCGTACCATATCAGCCTGAGCTGTTTCGTTCTTTTCTTTTATTTCCAGAACCATAGCCCTTAAAGCACGCAGTCTTTGTTCCGCATCGCTATTGTGTTCACGAATTCTTCTTTGGTTGTCTTCCATCATTTCTGTATACGAGTGCTGGAAAGATTCCATCAATTGATTTGCACGTTCCTCAAAACTTGCAAAAGTCTGCTGGGTTTCATCCCTCATCTTCTCAAGTTTATCGTCAAGAACTTGCCTTTCTTCCTGCAATTTTACGGAATAACCTGACACGTCGTCTTGGAACGAAGCATGAACTTGGGAGATTCTGTCGGCGGAGTTGGACTCCAAAGCAGCCAGTTTGCTTTCAAACAGTGATTTGCTTTCGTCAAATTGGGAATCCAATCTTGTCTGCCATGCGGCAAGTTCCGCCCTCAACCCGTCAATCGCCCGCTGCGTTTCTTCCTGGGACATTGCCGTTTGTTCATCTATGGCCTTTGCACGCTCCATGAATTCTCTTTCCAACCGTGCCACCTGTTCGTTTGTAGTGGCGGCATGTGAATCCAATTCGTTTTTCAACTGCAAATCAACAGAAGCACGTGTATCCGCAAGCGAAGTTCTGTACTGGTCTATGAATTCACGCAAACTTTGCTCCAGCTCCGTGACATGAGCCCTTACACTTTCTTCCGACTGACGAGCCGCTGCTTCAAAACGGGTTACATATTCACGGTTTTTTTCCTGAAGAACCGCCAACCTGTCTCGTAAATCCTCGTTGTATTTTACTTCCAAGTTGTGTCGTTCCCCCTCGTAGTCCGACTGAAGAACCTTCAATTTGTTGTCGAATTCATCTTTCCATTGGGAAAGTTCTGTAGAAATTGTGTTTCCTCGTTGTGCCAAATCGGCAAAAAATTCCTGCTCAAAATCGTTCAACTTTGTGGAAACATTGTCATATGCCACGGATTTTAATTCGTTCAACTGAGAGTCCAAAGTCGCCAACTGCTGCGAAATATCCTCCGAATTTTTTCGCACCGCCGTTTCAAATTCAGCCTGCCGCTGATGTTGCTCTTCGTTAAAGCGGTTGAACTCCTGCAACACCCTGCCTTGGGCATCCAACATGGACTGATGCAATGCTTCTTCCAACTTGTCCACGTCCGCCCCGGCAGAATCAAGCCGTTCAAAGCGATACTGCATGTCCATTTTATAGTCTTCCAGTTGCTTGTCCAATCCTGCAAGGAATGCGGCTTGCTTGGAGTCATAAGCGGCTGCGATTTGCTTCATGGAATTTTCCAAGGAAGAATCAAAATCAGAAATACGAGCGTCCACCGAACCTACAAAGTCCGCGACACGCCTAACCACATCATCGCTTTGACTGGAAATATTTTCCGTTGTGTTTTGTATTGTGGAGATTTTTTCGGAAACGGAACTGTCCAGTTCTTTTATTTTTGACTCAACCCTGCCGGAAGTCTGTTCCGTGTATTCCTCCACAGCCGCTATGGAGTTTTGAAGATTTGTCAAACGTTGTTCAAAATCAGAACGAAGAGCTTCCAGCCTTTCCTCTGATTCACGGCGGAAGTTGTCTGTATTATCCCCGGAAATAGCTTGAAATTTGGACAAGTATTCACGTTCTTTTTGTTCGGCGGCAACAACAGCCTGTTCATAGGCTTGACGATATTGAGCTTCCAAGGAATCTGCATGGCGCACGATGTCCTCTTGGATAGAAGCCAAGTTTTTACTTGTGCTTGACGTCTGGGCGGCAATCCGTTCCGCAATTTCCGCAGAATCGGTCAAATCCGAATGAACAGCTGAAAGCCTTTCATTCAACGCATTCTGCACAGAAGCAAGATTTGCGTCTGCATCTGTCTTTAAAGAGGCTATTTTTTCTGAAATCACATTGCGAACATTGGAAATATCTTCCAACAAATGACTCCGCAAAGTTTCTGCCTCTCCAGAAGTTTCCTTTCTTATTCCGTCAACCACAGAAGCTATGTTTTCCTGCACAGAAGCAAGTCTTTGCTCCGTCTGCTGGCGAAGGTTGTCCGTGTGTCTGGCAGAAACTTCTTCCAGACTTGCAAGGACTGCCTGTTCCTTGTCCGCAATGGAAGCAAGAGCCAAATCATAGCGTTCTTTGTATTTGGACTCAAGTTCTTCCGCCCTGCGGTTGTATTCGGCCTGAATGGAACCCAAAACATCCGAATTGCTGCGTGTCATGGCGGCGACTTGCGATGAGTTTTGATCCGCTTCTTGTGCCGCCGCGGAAAGCACCTGCTGAACCCGTTCTATTTTTTCAGCCAAAGTGTCACGCACAACCGTGGCCTTCTCTGCCGAAGTTTTCCTTACGTTTTCCACAGCGGCCAAAAGCTCTTGTTCCAGCTCCAGAATGCGATGCTCAGACTGTTGCTTTAGATTACCAGTTTGATACTCCAACGTAGATTCCAACTGGGAAATCACGAGTTCTTCTTTACCCATGATGTTCTTCAATAAATCTTCGTACATCTTTTGGTAACGGGCAGAGATTTCCTCGTTGTGCTGGACAGCCTGTTCTTTAATAGAAGATATGTCATTGGAGTTGTTTTCTGTAATCCTGGCAAGAGAGTTGGCGTTCTGCTCAACTTCCGCCACTGAGTTGGCGAGGTCGCGACTCACACTAGATATTTTTTCCGCCAAATCTTCTTTTAGTTTTGCCACCGCATCGGAAGAAAGTTGCTGAATCGATTCAATCTGGGCATTAAATTCCTGCCGAATTTCCGCCAAATGTTCCGCCGCCTGCCGTCGCAAATTAAAGTCGGATCGTAGCCAT
>JAZSMM010000034.1:0-3689 GCA_045535895.1 Treponema sp. | reverse complement strand
GGAAATACGGGGAAGGCAAGTGGGACGCAGGAAAAAACAGAGGAGGGCGCCCTTTAGGGAGAAGACCTCTGTTTTTTCCGTCGCTGGGACCCACTTGCCTTCCCCCACGTTTACATGCACACGGTTGCATGCACACGGTTGCATGTGCGGCTTATGCACGGACGGGCGGGCGGGAGTTTGGTAGTATTATATGTTTTTCTCCTGTATAATATCACTATATGTTTCCACCTTTCCCTACAGAAGAGGCTCAAATTTTTTGCCGTGAACTTATGACGCAGTTTGACAATTATTCCAGTTTGTGTCCCCAGGAAAACAATCCTGATTTTTCCACTGACTGTTTGTTCGGTTCTGGAAAGGGGCAGATGTTTGGTGTCTTGGTATGTAAAGATTCTCAAGGAAGACAGGTTGTTCTCAAGGCTTTTTCCGGACAATATAACGGACATTTTCTTGTGCCGGGTTGGGTTCCGCCTCTTTTGGACACCAAGGCATATGACGAGCAGGTTGAAGGTGACGACAAGACCATAAAAAAACTTTCGGTACAGATTGAATCAACTCAAAATGCAATAGAAAAAGCCGAACTTAAAATGCGCCGCAAAGAGCTTTCCAGGCTTTCCCTTGAAGCCATATATAAACTGTATCGTTTTCCTTGTTGGAACGGGAGAATTTTATCTTTTTGCGATATATTACCGGGATTTGTGCAAGGAGGAAAATTTCCCCCCACAGGAACGGGAGATTGCTGTGCCCCAAAATTATTGGGATACGCCTTTTCAAAAAACCTTGTTCCTGTTAGCCTTGCGGAATTTTTTTACGGGGATTTAAATCTGTCTGGAACACGACTTCACAAAGAATTTTATCCCCCTTGCGACGAAAAATGTTCCATCGTCATGCCTTTCATGCTTGGTCTAAAAATTCTTTACAGGGACGACTACATAGTTGTGGTTGAAAAGCCAGCGGGTTTGCTTTCTGTTCCTGGACGTGGAGAGGATATGCAGGATTGCGTGGTCAACCGTCTGCGTTGTCTTTTCCCAAATTGCATTAAGCAACCTTCCGTACACAGGTTGGACATGGACACATCCGGTCTTCTTGTGCTTGCCTTTACGGAACAAGCACACAAAAACCTTTCAGCCCAATTCATGCAAGGGAAAGTTTATAAAGAATATCATGCGGTGCTTAGAGGAAGATTGCAAGGAAGTGCCGCTTTTAATGAAAAAGGTGATTTCGTTGCACAAGGAAAAATAGAACTTCCGTTTCGTCTGGACGTGGGAAATCGCCCCAAGCAAATATATGATGAAATCCACGGCAAAGTTGGAATAACGGAATGGTTTTTTATCAAACATGAACGCTGCCCGCAAAACGTGTGCAAGGAAAAAGTTCTTTCACACGTGCGTTTTGTTCCGCGTACAGGCAGAACCCATCAGCTTAGGCTTCATTCCATGCATGAAAAAGGTCTTGGTGCAGCTATTCAAGGGGACAGGCTGTATGGTGTTCGCCATGAAGGTGAACGCTTGATGTTGCATGCTTCTTTGCTTGAATTTGCACATCCTGAAACAAACGAAAAATTGAGGTTTTCTTCCATTCCACCGTTTTAATTTTTTTTTCTAAAAGTATATTCAATTCTCAAAAATTCCTCTGTCTTTTTTCAGCCAAATATAATATAATAATTTTCATGGAAATGCAAAAAACTGTGTTTTTTGAAGAAAATGAACGCAGAATGAATGAAAAAGTTTTGTTTTTGATTAAGTGGGCTGTACTTGCAGGTCCTGTTATGATGCTGCTCAAGGCAGTAAAAGTTTTTAAAACCGTATCATACGTTTCACTCGGGATTTTTACTGTAATCTTGATTTTGATAAATGTCCTCATGTGTCTGCTTCACAGGCGCAATCCGGCTACCAGGTATTTGAAGTATATATGCCTTCTTTCTCTTGAGCTGATTGTGTCTTACTTGGCCATGACTCGCGGGCTTCATCTTTTCATTGCATATGTGCTTGTTCCAGTCCTTAGCTGCATGTACTACAATGAAAAATTCACACTCAACATATCTGTTGTGTGTTATTTTGTCATGGTCGCCACTTTTGTAGAAAGGGCCATGTTCGGTGACATTCCGCCCAATTTTACACGTTTGTCCTGGGGGTTGGCATATGCCAGCGGCTCTTCCATTGAATATGTTCTGTGCGTGCTTATAGCTTTTCATGTTGCAAAATCCGCCAGGGAAACTCTTTTTTCAGAGAACGAGCGGAACCAAAAACTTGAAGTAATGCAGAATCAGTTTATAAAAGGTTTTGCAAATCTGGTGGAGTCCAAAGACGCAAGTACAGGCGAACATATCAAGCGAACAAGCGAATATGTAAGGTTGATTTGCAAGAATTTGCAGTTGAAAGGCTTTTATAGTGAAGAACTGTCGGACGAGTCCATTCATTACATGGTTATGGCAGCACCTTTGCATGACCTGGGAAAGATAAGCGTTTCCGACGCAATCCTTACCAAGCCGGGGGAACTTACTTTGGATGAATTCGGCGCAATAAAATTACATCCAGGTTATGGAGCCCAACTGATAGAAGAAAACCTTTCAGACGTGGAGGACGAGTGTTTTACAAACATGGCGCAGCAAATGGCTTTGTATCACCATGAAAAATGGGACGGTACAGGTTACCCAGAAGGTTTGGTCGGAAAAAAAATTCCTTTGTGCGCAAGAATAATGGCAGTTGCCGATGTTCTTGACGCATTGTTGAGCGAACGTCCGTATAAAAAAGCGTATTCAATGGACGATGTTTTCAAAATAATGAAAGAGGAAAGCGGCGTTCACTTTGACCCGGTTATAATAGACACGCTGATGGAACTAAGGTCTGACGTGGAAAAAATCTCCAACACCACAGAGTAAAAAACGAGTCTAAAAATATGTTTTCCACTTGTCGTTTTATTCTGCACGGATTGTTGTGTTGCGTACAACTACATCGTGCGAAGAACCCTCTGCTATAGATGCTTGAGAAACAAGGGTAATCTTGGCGTTCTTTTGCAATTCCGGAATGGAAAGCACTCCGCAGTTGCACATTGTATGTCGGATTTTGCTCAATGTCATGCCCACGTTGTCATGCAGGCTTCCTGCATATGGAACATAGGAATCTACGCCTTCCTCAAACGCCATCTTTTTTGCTCCGCCCAAGTCATACCGTTGCCAGTTCCTTGCCCTGTTAGAACCTTCCCCCCAGTATTCTTTTACATAACTTCCGTTTACAACCAATTTGTTCGTGGGACTTTCATCAAAGCGAGCAAAATAACGTCCCAACATAACAAAGTCTGCGCCCATGGCCAATGCCAGTGTTATGTGGTAGTCGTGAACAATTCCGCCGTCGGAACACACGGGAATATAAACGCCTGTTTTTTCATAATATTCGTCTCTTGCCTTTGCCACTTCTATTGTTGCCGTGGCCTGACCTCGTCCAATTCCTTTTTGTTCTCTGGTTATGCAGATTGAACCTCCGCCTATCCCAACCTTGACAAAATCCGCTCCGTTTTCTGCAAGGAACATAAAACCTTCCCTGTCCACTACGTTGCCTGCTCCAACTTTTACATTGTCACCGAAATTCTTGTGAATGTCGTGCAAAGCTCGTTTCTGCCACTCAGAAAAACCTTCTGACGAAGTCGGATCGTAGCCATGTCGTTCTGTGAGCCAAGGAGTTGGGAGCTCTAAT
>JAZSMM010000133.1:0-2642 GCA_045535895.1 Treponema sp. | reverse complement strand
TTAGAGCTCCCAACTCCTTGGCTCACAGAACGACATGGCTACGATCCGACTTAATCTTTGGCAAAAGATAAGGGCCTCTGCGCTTCCAATATTTCAATATGACGGAATCAAACAAATTCCAGTCTTTTTCGCTGCGTTGCGGAAGTTCCGCTATAAGGTCGTAGATTGCCCTTGATGTCGCTGCCAGGACAGGCGGAAGCAACACATCCGACGGCGGTATGTAACGTTTGCCTGTGTCGTTGAAGGCAATCAAATAGTATGTTCTTGCAAGGGCGAACGGCGGAACAATTACCACTGCGTCCTGTGCTTTTTGGTGCATTTCCAAAACCGCCTCCGGAATGTTTTGCTCGGAGTTGAACCAAGCCTCGTCCAGCCACGGTCTCCAACGGGGGACTCCGTTTACGGTAAGCCATTCATCCAACTCCAAGTCCTGCATTTCTTCCGGGTACATGTCCGCAATCGTGTCCAATATCGGGTGCTCCCCGATCGAGATGTCGGTTTTTATGCCAAAATAAATGGAAAGGGCGTTTTCCGCCGCGGAAAGACTTGCGTACCAACGCACTTGGTCGTATTCGGGAAGAAGGGCTTTTACCGCCCGTTCCAGACGGTAGGTGTAATCGGTGATAAAACTTCCTGTAAGCCCTCTGTTCATTGTGTTTTTGAATTCAAGCATGGCCTTGGAATTCCCCCAGCCAAGGATTGCTCGTCCTACTTCTTGGTACATGTCAACAAGCCTTTTTCCTTTTCTGGTGTACAGATAACAGCCCCGAGCGCGTTGCACCGTTCCGTAGCGTTCCGCAAGTTCCATGCAATACCAATATTGGGTGGTCTTCATTTGTTGTTACTCGCTTGTTGCAGATGACAACTTTTCTTTGACCAAGGCAGTCGCAGATGCGGGATTTGCCTTGCCGCCGGATTTCTTCATTACTTGGCCTGTAAGCCATCCCAATACATTTGTCTTTCCGTTCTTGAAGTCTTCGACCGCCTTGGGGTTTTCCGCAATCACCTGGTCAACCATGGTGGCAATTGCACCTGTGTCGGAAACTTGTTCCATTCCTTTGGCTTTTATTATGGCGGAAGGCATTTCACCTGTTTCTAGCATCTGGGCAAAAACTTCTTTTGCCTGCTTGCTTGAGATTTTTCCGTCGTGTATGGAGTCTACAAGTTCTGCTATGTGTTCCGGCTTGATTTTTATCTGTGATACATTAAGCTCCTTTTCGTTCAAGACGGCTAAAAGCTCTGCTAAAATCCAGTTTGCAACCTTTTTAGCGTCCTTTGATTTTGACGCAGCCTGCTCGAACCATAGGGCAAGTTCCCTGCTGGCCGTAAGGGTTTCCACGTCAAAGTCGCTAAGGCCGTATTCTGCCTTTAACCGCACACGTTTTTGTTCAGGAAGTTCGCCCACGCGCTCTTGTGCTGTTGCAACCACTTTGTCCGAAACGCTGAAAGGCTTGATGTCAGGTTCTACCACAAACCTGTAGTCCACGAAAGAATTCTTTGTGCGCTGAATTACGGTTTCACCTTTTACCTCGTCCCAACCCATCGTGTTTTTAAAACCGGGGTTGAATTCCTTTCGGTCGGTTTCAAACTCATGGAGCTGTCTTTTTATTTCGTATGTGCATGCATCCTTTATAGAGCGGAAGGAGTTGAGGTTCTTGATTTCAGAGATGGGCGTATGGTGTTTTTTGCCGTTCTCCCAAATCGTCAGGTTTATGTTGGCGTCGCACCTCATGTTGCCTTCTTCAAGGTTGCCCTTGGTGACTTCGACGTAGCGCAGGATTTCCTGCACGGTCTGCATAAAAAGAGATGCTTCTTCCGGCGAGGAAATGTCCGGCTTGGTGACGATTTCTATTAGAGGTGTTCCGCAACGGTTGTAGTCAATGTAACTGTGGCTTCCTTCCAGGTGAAGGCTTTTCCCTACGTCTTCTTCCAAATGGATTCGTTCAACCCGGACACGGCGGTACTTGCCGTCAATGTCGCAGTTTTCTCCGATGAAATTCAACGGGCGGTGTTTTTTTCCGCCGGGCCTTTGGTCTTCTGGCAAATGCTTATAAGGCAAATCCACGTATCCGTCCGCACACAAAGGAATGTCGTACTGCGTTATCTGGTAGCCTTTTGCCAAGTCAGGGTAAAAATAATGCTTGCGGTCAAATTTTGTAAAGCGGGCTATGTTGCAGTTCAAGGCAAGTCCGGCTACAGCCCCAAGCTCCACGTAGCCCTTGCTCACACGGGGCATGGCTCCGGGCAACCCCAGACATACAGGACATACACGGGTGTCCGGCATTCCACCGTATCGGTTTTCACAGGCACAGAAGGCTTTTGTCTTTGTCAAAAGTTGGCAGTGGATTTCACAACCTATTACAACTTCGTATTTTTCAATGCTCATTATTTCCACCTCCCAATCAAGCCTTTACCGGGATTCCGCATCCTGCATGGTCGTCTTCCCAAGACTGAGCCACTCGCAATATCATAGGTTCGCTGAACATTGCACCTGCAAATTGTATTCCAACAGGCATTCCGTCTTTTGTGGAACCTGCTGGAACGGATATGGAAGGAATCCTTGCAAGGTTCACGAATGTTGTGAACAAGTCGCTAAGATACATTTCTAACGGATCGTCCACTTTTTGTCCCAATTTGAATGC
>JAZSMM010000206.1:0-1820 GCA_045535895.1 Treponema sp. | reverse complement strand
CCGGAAGATGCAAAATATCCAGAAGAAGGAGACTTTGAGCTTGCGGGAAAATTTCTTGATGACATAGAAGCCCTACGTGTTAGGGAGGTGGAGGCTGCGGAGAACGCAAAAAAAATACAAGACGCTTATACAGAAGCCCTTTCTTTTTCCAATCTCCAAGTTCCTTACACCGAACTTGAGCATCTCTCTTTTATTTCTTTGAGGATAGGGAAGATAGACCCGGCTGTCGTGGACGAACTTGTGTTCAATGTCGGCGGGCGGGCTGTAATTGTTCCTCTTGGGGGCGACAAGTCACGTATCATGGCGGTGTCCTCTAAGAAAGGAAGGTTTGCCTTGGATTCCGAGTTGAAAAGGTATGGGTTTGTTCCCTTGGAAATATCAAAGGATTTCAAAGGTGTTCCTGCCGATATGCTGGAAGGTCTAAAGGTAGAATCCCAAGCCGCCAAAGATTCTTTACAGGTCGTGATAGAGGAACGTCACAATTACGCTGAAACCCATGAAAAAAAATTGTTGCATTTGCTTGCTTGTTTTTCCATAGGTATGCAAGTTCAACAGGTTCGCGACAAACTTGAAGCCACCCAACAGGTTTACAGGGTTGCCGGTTGGATTCCTGGTCCGGATTCTCGCTTGATGATGAAAGAACTTGATGAACTTACGGAAGGACGAATAGCCATTAGATTGTACGCTCCTGATGAAGTTCCTTCTGTTCGTGGCAGGAACGAGCAGATTCCCGTCAAATTGACTCATGGCAAATTCGTCGGCAGTTTTGAACGCATGATTTTTAGTTATGGAGCGCCGTTGTATGGTACTATAGATCCAACTCCGATAGTCGCTTTCTTTTTTACTTTGTTGTTTGGCATAATGTTCGGCGATGCAGGTCAAGGTCTTGTGTTTATTCTTGTTGGAATTCTGCTTACCACAAATGTGATAAAATGGTTTCCTGCATGGAATAAATTTGGTCCTATTTTTATTGCCATAGGATGCAGCAGCACCATAATGGGTCTTTTGACCGGGGAATTTTTTGCAAACAGCCAGATACTTGTTCCAGTAAGTCGTTTTATTTCTGGTTTGTTTGGCGAACCGAAAGACCATATTTTGCATCTTATGCCTTCTGCAGGTGCAATAGACAAATTGTTTATGTTCTTTTTGTTCACGCTTGGGGTGGGATTCATCATCAATTCCATTGGACTTGTCATAAATATTGTGAACCAATTTTCCCTCAAGCGGCCAGGAAAGGCTCTGTTTGGAAAAACAGGTTTAAGTGGCGCGCTTTTCTTTTGGTATGTTGTGTTCATGGCTGTAAGAATTGTTGTGTTCAAGATACCGCTTTTTTGGCTTGACTGGGTCGTAATCGGTGTGACTTTGTTCGGTGTGTTCATGGCACATCCGTTGGACAGGCTTGTTTGTGGTGTTCGTCCTGTGTTTGAACACGGGTTTGGAATCAGCCTGATAGAAGGTGTTGTGGAAATACTTGAAGTAATTTCCAGTTATCTTTCCAATTCTGTCAGTTTTTTGCGTGTTGGTGCTTTTGCCCTTGCCCATGCGGTATTGGGTTTTATCATTTTCACTATGACGGATCTTGTTGGCGGGGCAGGCGGGCTGTTGGTTACTGTGATAGGAAACGTGATTGTCATTGTGCTTGAAGGTATGATTGTTGCAATCCAAGTTATCCGTTTGCAGTATTATGAGTTCTTTTCTAAGTTTTTTACCGAAACGGGACGGGAGTTTCAGCCGTTCAGGTTCAGGTATAAAGCAAATAAATAAGTTGCCCTGTTTGTTCAGTGCGACAAAAAATTATAGAGAAGTCGGATCGTAGCCAT
>JAZSMM010000094.1:0-1933 GCA_045535895.1 Treponema sp. | reverse complement strand
AATACAAAAACAAAAGATATAGAAGCGCAAAAAGTTTATAAAAGCCGATCATTTGTTTCATTATTTTGGAGGGATTATTATATACGTTCCAGATACAATGCGGTCAGGGTTTTTTATGTTGTTTGCCGAAGCAATTTTCTTGTACAACCAAGGATTGTTGTAAAAAGAGTCCGCCAAATCCCATAAAGTATCGCCCCATCTAATTTTGTATTGTACTGGTTCTGGTTTTTTTTCTGGGGCTGGTGGAGGAACAGGAACAACAGCCGGAGTTTCAGAAATCACGATTACGTCTTCTTTTGGTTCTGGTTGCGGGGGTAACTCTGGCAACTCTGTGGATACGACAACTTCTGGTTCTTCCTGAACAGGCAAGACTTCTTGCACGGGTTCTTTTTCTGCAACCTCAATTAAGTTGCCGTTCATTCTTGGAAAAAGGAAAAACAGAACTAGCGCAGCCGCAATGATGCATATTATTGCACAGACAACGCAGGTAACCACAGAAGCCGTGTTGCGGGTTTTCTTTTCTTTGTAGCCAAAGTCGTTGTCATCGGAACTGTCATATAAATCACTAAAACCAAATTCCGGTGGGTTTTGGCTGTCTTGAGTTTGAAAAGCTGGGTCGTCAAAATCACTTTCGTTGAACAACCCCGAACTTACGGCAAAACCTGCGTTCTGAACAGGGTCGTCAAAATCCGGTAGTTCAAATTTGCTGAAATCCGGCAAAGTCGATTCATGCACATAATCATTGTCTATGGCGTTGATTTCATAATCTGGTTCTTCTTCCGTTAAGGGGTCGTCTACATTGAACGCGGGGGACTCGTCAAAGTCCGGCAGAGAATCCGGTTCTTGTGTTGATTGGAAATCCAGATTATCATCAAAATCCGGTAGATTAGAAAAATCAGTAACGGTTTCTTGGGAAAAGTCTTCGTCAGGAATGTCTTCTTTTGCAACTGGAATATTGAGTGTTTCATTTTCTTCCATGCCGTCGTCCGCCAACGCTGCGGTGGCAAAACCAGCAGCCGCACCCAATGCCAAACCAGTTGCAACATCCTCTGAATCAAATCCTTCAGAAAATTCTTCTTGCAAAACAGGGGCTGTTTCTTCCAAGTCAAATTCGTTGTCTATGCCAAGTTCTTCTTCTGGGTTGGACTCGGGAATATTCTGAAGAATTGGGTCAGGCTGTGGTTCTTCATTTTCTTCCGCAACAAAATCTTCTTGGATTGCTTCTTCTATCAAGGCTTCAGCTTGTTCTTCTGGAATAGAATCTGCAAATTCCGCAGGAAAGGCATCGTCGGCAAAGGCATTTTCATCGTCTATTGTGCTGTCCATATCTGGTGTTGAGTCCATGTCTGGTTCTGCAATGGTGTAGTCAGGTATTTCATCTCGTTCAGATTCTGCTCTGGTAACAAGTTGTACATTGCTACTGCTACTTATGCCGGATTCCGGGTCATAGACATCCGCGGAAAGGTTGTTGGCTTCATCAAGCTGCAAAGTAAGGCAAATATTTGGTTCTCCATTTCCATGAGGCACAAGATCTGAAATTTGCAATGTGTCAACATACTCGGCGTCGGACATTGTTCCACTTTCTGAACGGTACAAATCCACCATGACTGTTGTTTGATTATCCTGCACGGTGGTCAGTTCAAGCAACTTTTTTTTGGGGATTCCTTCTTCCATGATTGGATAAAATGTTCCGTCTGCAAGTTTTATACCAATGTTTTTGCCCATCAATAATAATGATATTATTGATAGGTATTCTTGTCAAGTTTTACTCAAGTGTTTCATGTTTTGTAAAATCCCCTACCCGTACGTGCATAAGCAAAACATGCAACCGTATGCATGCAACGTGGCTGCATGTAAACGTGGGGGAAGGCAAGTGGGTCCCAGCGATGCCACAAAAACGGTGTACTCCCCACAGGGGTCCCCGCCATTTTTG
>JAZSMM010000260.1:0-9711 GCA_045535895.1 Treponema sp. | reverse complement strand
GGAACAGGAATGCCCCATTTCAAGTCCCTGGTTATGGCCCTTTCGTGCAAACCATCACGAATCCACGCCTGAGTCATCTGCACAGCATTTTTTGCCCATTTGCCTTCCTCACTGGTTTTTTCCATCCATGGGGCGTATTTTTTCTGAATGCCCGGCAAATCTATATACAGATGCTTTGTGGCTTTCAAATGCGGTGTCGCCCCACAGGTAGAACACCTTGGCTTTTTCAGTTCAGGGGGCTCAAGCAGTTTTCCACAACTCTCGCATTGATCTCCACGTGCATCCTCATAAGCGCAATGAGGGCACACCCCCCTTACAAACCTGTCGGCAAGGAACCTGTTGCATTCAGGGCAGTAAAGTTGTTCAATCGTATTTTCTTTTATGAATCCATTCTTGTCCAAGTCCATGAACATCTGCTGAACAATTTCCGTTTGCTGAGGAGCAGATGTCCGGCCAAAATAATCAAAGGCAATGCCGAACCATTTATAAATATCAGAATGAATGGCATGGTAATAGTCGCAAAGTTCCCTAGGGGTTTTCCCTTCTTCCAAGGCACGGGTTTCTGTGGCTGTTCCGTATTCATCCGTGCCACATATATAAAGGGTGTCGTAGCCTTTGCTGCGGCAAAATCGTGCGAAAACATCAGCGGAAAGAACCTGGATCAAATTTCCCAGATGAGGAACATTGTTTACATAAGGCAAAGCGGAAGTGATAAGTCGTCTATTCATTGAAACACCATTAAAAAAAGATGTTTCATTTTATAAAGATAAAGGGCTTTAGTCAATTAAAGATGTGATTCTTCTATGAATCCATTTATAGATTATTGCAAGTACCAACGAAGACAGGATTACAAGAACACTGTACAAAATCATATACCATATCCGGTTGTCACCCGCAAGATTTTCTCTTTTCATCACCACATCTGCCCAAGATGTAATTGGTATAAGTTGCATTAGGTACAACTCCAAGGAAAAGCCGCCCAAAAATCGCAGGGGCTTGTTGCCTACCTTGACTTTAAAAGAAAGCATAAAAATCGACAACACAAACGGAATTACAAAAGCCATTTGGGCAAAGTAACAAATGAATTTGTTTTTTATTCCTAAATTTCCGCCAAATTCGCTCCAATAAGAGATTTTCCACTGGGCAAACCTTGAAAACTCGAAAGTCACAATGCAAATTAAAGCAAGGACAAAAAATTTCAACCAATATTTTTTACCAAGGAAAACCAATATGGATTCAAAATAATTAGCGACAAGCATTCCTACAAGAAATGCAACAGTTGAATTGACCCACCATTCTCCTTGAAACCACAACATGCCGAACGACTGCCACCAGGAACCACCGCCACGCAGCAGTTCCTGCCATGAGTCAGGTTTAGACCACCATGCGAAATGTCCTAAAACACAGAAAATTGAGCCTTGCACAAGAATAGAAGCAAAAACAATTGCAAAAGAAATTTTCCTGTTTTTGATGTTTTTGAAGCAAACATAAAAAATTGTATACATAATTAGTATGACTATCACATACCATGCTTGGTTGTTTAAAAGAACAAGACCTAGAATTCCTGTAATCCATTGGACCGGGGGAAAATGCTCTCCGTTAAGCAACCTGTACAAGGCGTAGATTAAATTCATCACAAAAAAAGCAACAAGAATTGGAACCATCCTTTTTTTCACAAAGCCGTCCAAATAATTTTTCTTTGTGTCATAACTGCGAACAAGCCCAAACCCGGAACAAAAAAAGAAAACCGCGACAAACAAATAACCTATGTTTTCAAATACACCGAGCACATCGTATTTTGAAAAATCCTTGTTTTGAGACAAATGGTGCAGAACAACACACAAGGCACAAAAGCCTTGAAGACATTTAGCGGTGTCAACAGAAAAAACATTTGTGGAAATGCTTGTGCCTGTGGAACTGGAAAGTTTAGCTACGGATTTACATCCATAAAATAAAAGGAAAACAAGCAATGCGTATACTGTCAAAGAAAAAAACATACAAACTTCCTTGCTGCGTTTTATTTTTTCTTGCGCCGTGTTCCTTTGGAAACGACGGAAAAACTAATAGTTTTTTCTATTTCCCGTTCGGCAGGGATTTCCATGGGCCAAGAAACCAATACTTCCAACCGTCCTTTTTTTTCAAAAAAACAGATGTCGGCGTTCTCGTTCATTTCAAAAACAAAGGTCACATCGCCATCTGTAAACCTTACAAGGGAAACTTCTTTGTTGCACTTTTTTGAAAAAGGATTCGTAAGAACAGACAGGGTCTTTTGTTCCCCGGAAATAAGTTCAAGTTTTAAAGATTCGTTTTCTGTGGATGGAAGGAAAAAATTCGATTGAACGGAAAATATTTGGCGCAAAGAAGACGAACTTTCATTTTTAATTATATACTGAACTTGAATGCCGCTGGAATTAAGTGAATAATTTTTTTTGAGTGAAACAGGTTGAAAAGATTCTCCCACGATTCCTGCAGCAAGCAACTTTATCTCGTGTCTTTTGCCGTCAAAATAAACTTCTTTGTATATTTGGCGTGAAAAATTTTCCAAAGCGGTGGCGGCGTTGTGGTTTTTTGAAAAAAAGTCAAGGAAAAGGCCTGCGTGACCTGATGGATTTTTTCCAACATAATTGTGGACGGCTTTCATAACATCAAGTTCAAATACACTCCCACCCCTGGCCTGGACATACGCATTGTAACAATCAAACTGGCAAACATACTCACGGACTCCATCACCGTCATAATCAAACGTGGTAACCGAGTCAAAAAAATCCATATATTCCCGCACAGTACGCTCTGCTTGGATAAGATTGCGGTAGGCGTTTTTTCTCCGTTCATCTCCGGCAGGCGTTTTTTCTCCGTCATAGGCCGCACCATTTTGGGACTGCCAAACAAAATCCTTGGTAGCTTTTTTTCGGATTTTGTCGCCCCGGCTTTGGTTTACAAGCATGCTAACATACATCATCTTGGAGTAAAGAAGATATGTGGCCGTGTCTTCCAACAAATAATCATAAATATTGTTCGGACGGCCTGTCTTGGAATCAAGTATTCCTGCAGGAATATACACCCTTTGGAAATGCTGAGTTCCCTTTAAATATTTTGAAGGGGTGTTTGTTGCAAAACCATATCTACTGCCATGCGACTTTATATCCGCAACGAACGAAGAAAACCAACCGGAACTTATGAGTTGACATGTCTGCTCCGGAGACAAGGAACAGCATACCAAAGGGTTGTCCGCTTCCGGGCAAAGCGCAACAACTTTGTCTTTAATCTTGTCCAAATATTGTTTCGGAGAGCATCCAACACCGGGCACAAGCGAAATATCTTGACCCAAAACATATATGTTTTTCCCTTGCTCCTGTACTATGCAAGGAAGGAATGCATTCTTATTGTCTGGAAACAACCTTGCGTCCATTATCACGAATTCCATTCCGCAAGTCCTTAAACTGGACACAAGAGATGCATCCCAAGCGTTGTTTGGCAATATCATTCCCCTGGGACGTTTACCTGTATGCTGGCGCAAAACCATAGTAAATTGTTCAATCTGCCCCACCCTGTCAATCGGCAACAAAGAAGGAAGCAAAGGATTATGCAGAGCTCCACCCAAAAATTCTATCTGCCTTCTGCTGGACATTTCAGAAATAAGCAAAACATATTCCTTATGATATTTTGCAAACCATTCAATCAAACGAGATGAAAAAGAAAATGAAAACATCAAATCAGGATGGGAATAAAGAAACGCAGCGATTTGCTTGTAAAAACTTTGATATTGATGTTCCAAATCGGCAAAAGCATCGTTGTTTTTTGACATTAAAGCCTGCGACAAATGCGATGTGTCGGAACAACTAACAAGCTGAAAACAAATATTTATTATTCCCATGGTAAATGCTACCTATTCGTCTTTTCCATATAATATGTTATAGCATATCCGCCAAAATTTAAAGATTTTTCTTTCAGGAACGGTATTTTTTTCTTGTTTTTTGTAGGCAGTGCATGACGTGTCGTCATCTTCCGCACAACATGGTATGGCCCGGTCGACAGTTTGGAAAGGCAAAAGCTCTATGACACCCTTTGGACAAACAGAAACACAACGACCGCAACCTATGCAACCAGCCAAAACAACGGCTGTGTTGTTTACTATGGTAATCGCCTGCTGAGGACACTGTTCCACACAAGAACCAAAACCAATACATTGGTAAAGGCAATCAAATTCAGACTGAAAAATGCCGTTGAAAAGCCTGCAATCTTTTGGGCCGTCGTACTCCAATCTTTTAAAAGAGAATTCCTTTGAATGGCTGCATTTTACCACGGCTCTAAGTCCCGTGTCCGCAAGTTGAACTTTTTTATTTTCTTGAGGTCTCAGCTCATCAGGGGCAAAAACATAACTTTCCATTTCATCGTCAGACTGTTTAATGGCAGGAATAAACACAGAAAAAACAAACAATGTCAAAAGACCCGCGGCAATAAAGAAAAGCATCAAAAAAACAATTGTCAGTATCATCTGCTTATTCCTCCATTTAGCCACGACACATCAAACACGAGCAACCATAGAATCAAAACAGCAAAACTAAACAAGACCAACGAATTCCTAAAGACAGACATAGGTTCCGCATTTTCATTCCGTTTGCGAAAAGCATGCAAAACTGGAATCAAAAGATAAAATGAAGAAAGACAACATATGACAAAAAGAACAGCCTCCGCCATTGTTAAACTTTCATTTATGGCAAGCACAACAGTCAAAAAAGAGACGGAAAATTCTGCGGCAAAACTTTTTGTTGTCAACCTGATTATCCCTTCAAAGAAAACCGACATGAAGCCGAATATGAGAACACAGATTATTGGATAAAGTTCTTGCATTCCAGAAGGAACAAGCAAATAACGGGTCAACAAAAAAGACAAGGAAACGGTGGCGACAGCGGACAAAAGCGATTTTACAAAAGAAAGAACCGTTCCTTTTCTGCCGGAAGACAAAACAATAGCCCTGTTCATTCCAATTCCATACAGGCACACCGCAGAAACAAGCAAAAAGACACATTCAATCAGCATAAAAAATCTCCTTCAGTTCTTTGCTTCGGGATATGATTGAACATTTTTTCCTTATCAAAGTAACGCCTGCGAGCAGCAAACCGGCAAGAACAATGGAACCGGGGATTGTCGCCCAAAAAGTTCCAGGGCTGTGTTCAATTATCTGCGGCAAAGATAACTTCACAAGCCCATGAGGAACGGGAAAAGAGATTGTACCGTAACCTGCGATTTCCCGGACAAGAAAAAAGAACATCGCATACAAAGAAAAAAACAAAGACTCTTTCATATTGGACTTCAACAAGTTCAGCATGTTGATGTTGGAATTTTCAAAGCAATTTCCCAACATCAAGACAGCTGAAATAGGGAGATACAGGACAAAACCCAAGTTTAGGGCACACAAAGCAGAATAAAGTATAACAATTTGCCTGAACAATACAGAAGCATAGACCATCAAAATCAAAATTACCACAGCCCTAAGGGAATCAAGATTCAGAAAATCCAAAAGTTTCCCCGATGCCGTGGCAATCAACATCAAAAAATTTATGCACAGGATTACAATCAGTCCGTAGCCAAAACGAGCCGGGGAAGGAATAAGAACGGCAAGGGTGACGGCAATATACATAAAAAGTGTGTTTCTTTTCAATTTGAAGCTCCTTGGTCAACTTGTTGTGCTTTTTTCTCAAAAGGAACGATGTGGGGAATCCTTGCTTTCCATTTATCTATTTGAATTGAGCCTTTCAAATTTTCTATTATAGCAAGTTCTTTCATGGTATTTCCGTCATTTTCCGCCACGCCCACGAATTCCACCAATCCGTCCTCCGTTTGGATGAAAACAGCCGGAACAGGTCCGTAAAGGGAAGGAACACGGATAATTATTCCATGCGCAACACAGGAATCTGTTTGTTGGGACTGGTCGAAAAGTTCGTATGCCGCAGCAGAAACAGAGAAAGTATTATTTACTTCGATTGGATCTCCAAGTCTGTACTCGGACGCAAAAGAATTTTCCATCACCAACTCTACCTGTTTTCTCAAGTTCTTGTCCCAAACTCCACGGGATGAAAAGACAAGCAAACATATTATGGCAAAAGCTACAATCACAATTGCAAGAAACAGTCCATATTCCACAGATATTTTTTTTATGTCCATTTTCACTCCCCGTCCTTGTTCGTTCCAGACTCAGGATTCCGTACGGAAAGAGAAGCCCGGCTTTTTTTTTGTTCGTGCAGTTGTATGAACAAAGAAAAGATGTTGGCAAAAACAACCGTGAACATGGATCCTGCAGAAGACATTCCATAGCCAGATATAAAGAAAGCTGCAACACCGGCAATACAACCGTAGACAATCCTGCCAAACACAGTCAAAGGAATAGTCCCAAACCATGGCAACACAAAAAAAGATGTGAACAACGTGCCGCCTGTGAAAAGGGAAAGAATTATATCCCCGCTAGCAATTGTTCCGCCCGCAAAAAGTGGACAGAACAATTTCACAAGAACAGTGTACACAAGAAGAAAAAACAAAGGAACAGCGCAATCAATTATGCGAAAAGAAAACATCACAAGAGACGCAAAAAGCGTGAGCAAGTTAAACCTGAAAGCAGGTATGGCAGCTCCAGAGTCCCACAACAATGAAACATATCCTTCAGGTATTGTCGTGCCTAAAAACGAAAACACATAATTATTAAGAAAATCCGTAACAACCGAATCAAACCTATGGACGGGAAGGATTCCATCCTGAATCAAAAGCAAAGAGGTGTTTTGGGCCTGCAACTGCTCTGCGGAAAGAGACACCAAAGGGAAAAAAGAAGGTGCCACACAATAAGAAACCAATATTACAATAGCGACAGGATTTATCCATGAACCAGCTATGCCGCCAAAAGCGTACTTGAAGACAAGCAATGTAAACACAATCGTTATAAAGATTGTAGCAGGCGGATAAGACGCCGGTAACAACATTCCAATCAACACGCCTTGTAATATAGAAATTTGTATATCTATATTTTTCTTCCTAAGCAAAATCTTGTCCAAGGTTTCTGCACAAAAAGAAGCAAAAATCGAACAAAAAATTAAAAACAGCGAGGAATAACTGGAAGTGACAAAAAGCATGATTATATGCGGAACAAGAACGCACAACATGCATGTTGTCATCATATTCAACGACGGGAAAATAAAACAAAATGGACGCAATGATATGGCGGAACTATTTTTCATCTTGTAGTCCTCTCAATATGGAGATTGTTTGGCTCAAAGGCAGTCTGGACGGACACACGGAATTACACAGCACGCATCCAGAACACTTTCTTGCCATGTTTAAATATTCAAAGTCCGGGTCGCGATGAAGTTTATAAAAAGCATAAAGCATATCTGGAACAAGACCTGAAGGACAAACACTCCTGCACTTTCCGCAATGGATGCAATCAGAAACCGTCTGATCTGCCAAATCTTTTTTTGACAGGAAAAATATCGACTTTACATATTTCGTTATAGGGGTGTCCAAGTCCGATATATTCGTCCCATGAAGAAGCCCGTTTATTATAATCTTTTCAGGGGCTTTAACAAAGCCGCCGTATTCCGCCGCCAAAGATCGCATGGACACACCTATTCTCGTCTTTATCATTCCTGCACCGGCAAGGGCGTTTCCGGAAACTTGAATTATTTTGTCCACGACAGGCTGGGATTTAACAACCGCTTCATAAACAGAAAACGCCGTGCTGCTATCCAAGAAAATGTCGTCATCACAAAGTTTTTCAACTTCAGAATTCTTTGCACAAGAAAATTTGATCAACTCGCGTTTTCCGCCGCAAGGATACAACGAGTCGTCAACATTGGCAACGGAAAGGATCGTATCGTCTTTTCTTTCATCATGTCCATGGTCAAAATTTTTGGGGTAGAACACAACAATGGACTTTGACTCCGCAGCCGCTGCAACAATCTTTGCGCCTTCAATCACTTGACCGTGATATTTTTTTGCTATGAACCTGTCTGTAAAACAACTTGGGTCTTTGTCAAACATGCGCAACACAACCACCGGGGATTTTTTCTTCTGCAACGCAGATGTAATCTGGCTTCCAATTGGAAAAGCAGCCTCAAAGGTATTCACGATTCCAGAATCGACCAAAAGCCTCTTCAACGATGTCGCAGGGAACGCCGTCCAACTCACATCTGCCTTGGGTTTCCCAAACAAGGAGAATTCTCCTCTCATTTTTATTTTTATTCCAGAAGACTTTCTCCCGTCAGGCATTGAACGTGATATAAAACAGTCCACGATACCGGGAACTGGGGAATGGATTACAGAAGAATTAAGGCTTGTGCTAGCAGCGACAACCTGTCCTTCTTCCACCACGTCACCAGGTTTTACAGTTGCAACGGCGGCTTTGCCGTTGTCTTGCACAAGGGAAACCACAACCTGCGAAGGAACAAAAGCGTTCAGGTTTTCGCTATATTCTGCGGATTCATATTTTAATATATCACAAGCATGTATCTTCATTTTTTTGCTCTCCAAACAAGCATTACAACAATAGGCATGAACATTGCAAAAAGCAACGTCAAAATAACCGTGGATTGGCGGTTGCTTTCACTGAAAGAGGATTTACCAATAGGCAAGTAGTCGGCGTTGATAAATCCACCTTGCTCCTTTAGCAGATACTCAATTTGGACGGAATCAAAAGCGATTTCATCGGTCACAGCTTTAATAAAACCATCATCAAAAACATAGACCGGAACAAGAGACTCTACAAGAACACCATTGGAATCCATTGTATATGACGGAAAGTCTATGGTTTCTCCCGGCAAGGCATTGGCATTTTCATTCTGATGGTTCAAAGACCTGTAAGGGAAAGCAATAGAATTCCATACCCAACAAAGATAGTCAACAAGTCCAGGAAGAACGGATGCATCCCCATGCCCAAAAACCTTGGCAGACTCATAACCATCTACGGTGAATCCCTCCTGTTCAGTATACCTCGCAGGTGCGGGAATGTACAGGTCTTCAGCCAATCTTCCTGACACGGAAGGAACAGAAAAAATACAAAGAACACAAAGAACAGCAACCGTTAGGACCGGAACCAAAACAAAGTTCATGTTCTTGCGTGTTACAACAGGAATCATTGCGGCAGTAAGAATGGGTACAGGAGCAAACCTTCTCTTTTCTGCCTTTATATTCGTAAAAAAATGCAACATGCAAAGAGAAGCCGCCGTACCTGCGTATACCATTAAAAACATCAATCCGCTGCGCAACGAACTCATAAAAGCAATCGGTATAGGTATGGCACAAAAAAAACACACCACAAAAGACTTTGACAAAACTTTCAGCATCTTTTTTCTTTTCCAAACCGACCCTGAAAGAAAAAGACCATACATCAGCAAAACAGAAGAAGCCGCCCCTGTGTAAACTGGAACACAAAACGAGTACAGCAACGGAAACAACGAGCAAAAAATCATATGGACTTTCTTTCTTGATGCAACGCACAGAAAAACAAAAGCCATGGAACAAAGGACAGGAACAAACCAAGGATATGCAACGGACAAATCCAAACCAATAGTTTTGTCTGGAAACATTTTGCAAAGCAAAGCACAAGCAGACTTCACATCTGGAACATATTTGTTCGGTACATAATAAAGCTGGACGTTGGACTTGCTGTCAAAAAAGTAATTGTTTCTGTTCAAAACATAGTCGCCATTGATTTGTGTATGTAAA
>JAZSMM010000089.1:0-5518 GCA_045535895.1 Treponema sp. | reverse complement strand
ATGGTTTTTGTAACCGCAGGAATGGGCGGAGGAACAGGAACGGGTGCTGCTCCTGTTGTGGCAAAGGTTGCAAAATCTTTGGGTGCTCTTACCGTTGGTGTTGTTACAAAACCTTTTGACTTTGAAGGCAAAGTCCGTATGAATAATGCAGAGGAAGGAATACATCGTTTGCATGATGAAGTGGACTCGCTTATTGTAATCCCCAATCAAAATTTACTTAAAGTGTTGGACAAAAGAACACCTATTAAACAGGCGTTCCTTACGGCGGATGATGTTCTGCGTCAAGGAGTGCAAGGAATCTCAGAGGTAATTACCAAGCCTGGTCTTGTCAATCTGGACTTCAACGATGTGCGCACCACAATGGAAGGCAAAGGTGATGCGATTATGGGTATTGGCGTTGGTTCTGGTGACAACAGGGCAACAGACGCCGCCACGCAGGCAATAAACAACCCCATGCTGGAGGATTCCCATATAGATGGTGCAAAAAACATTCTCATAAACATAACAAGCGGTGAGTCTTTCACTCCATACGAGGTTGATGAGGTTGCGGGAATTGTTGCCGCAGCTGCGGATTCTGAGGTCAATCTTATCTACGGACATGTAATAGACCCAGACATGAATGATGATGTGACTGTCACGGTTATCGCAACTGGTTTTACCGTTGATTCTGATATAGAGCAGGCAGAAGTTGTTCAGCCCGTTTCAAAACCAGAAATCCCAAACAATACTATTTCTGCAAAGGATTTTACTTCAATAAAGAAAGTTGCTATTTCTACCGGAATGCCCAAGTCTGAAAAGACGGTAGTTTCTCCTGATTTATTTTCCGGTACGTTGGATTCTGCCACGCAAAAAAATACAAATGGTTCCTCTGCGGAAGGGAAGGTTTCTGATTCCAAACCTGCGACATTGTCCGGCAACGGTCCTCTTTTTACAGGGGGAAATGCGCCTTCTCCAAATGACTTGAAAACGCCACCGTATTTACGCAACAGAATTCAGTTGGAAGACTGACGACAAAAATGCCCCCAGTCGTAATGCGGGATATTTCCAAGAAAGATTTGTTGACCCAGTTTTCTGCCCGACTTCTTGCTGTTGACGGGAAAGCCCTGTTGACGGTTGAAACTTATAGAACCTCGGTTGAAACATTTCTTTCGTGGGTGGAAGACCTGCCTGGTGAAGGAATGGTTACCCGTTTGGCTTCTTTGAAAATTCAAGATTTGATGACTTATTTGAGTTGGCGAAGATCACATGCCATGGACGAACTTACTATGGCCAAAGATATTTCCGGTTTGCGTGCGTTTGGTGCATATCTAGTTGAAAACCATATTTGGGCTGAGAACATTGTTTTGTTGATGGAAAGACCCAAGCTGCACAGAAAATTACCCAGGGTTTTATCCCCGGAACAAGTTGACGCTTTGCTGGCCGCAATCGACATAAAAGAACCTTTGGGCATAAGAGACCGTGCCTTGTTTGAATTGATTTATTCATGTGGATTACGAATAAGCGAAGCCGCCGGTCTTTTAATGCAAAACGTGCATTTTCCGGAAAGAATGCTCATGGTCCGCGGTAAAGGTGACAAAGAAAGATTCGTTCCTTTTGGCAATGACGCTTGTATTTGGCTTTCTCGTTGGGTTCAGGATGTTCGCCCTGGGATTGTTGGTTCAAAACAAGTTGCAACAGTATTTGTGAACTATAGGGGGCAGCCGCTTTCCCGCAAAGGGATTTGGAAGCGTTTTCAGGATTTGGAGGTTGCATCCGGTGTCACAGCAAAAGTCCATACCCTTCGTCATTCTTTTGCGACACATTTGCTTGCAGGTGGTGCGGACTTGCGTTCCGTCCAGGAACTTTTAGGACATTCAGACCTTGCGACAACGCAAATTTATACACATATTGATAATGAAGTATTACAATTATATTATGATGAATATTTTCCTAAAGAAGGAGGAGAAAAATGAAGAGGAAATTTTTAATTTTTGCTTTTGTTTTGTTTGCTTTTGTATGTTTTTTGGGTTGCGGTGTAAACACAAAAACAATCAAGCGTATGCAATCCCTTGAAGAAGGTGTTTCTAGCCCAACGACAATAGAGGAACTTGAAACAGCCATAAAAAAATATCAAGAACGTGTAGAAGACATGGTTGTCGCAGACCAACAAGTTGGGATTTGGTATAAAATGCTTGGTTCCAGATATTTGGACAATCAAATGTATGGCAAGGCTTTGGAAGCCTTTCGTATGGCGAGTGAATATTATCCTGCAAATCCCAATTTATTTTATTATGTTGGAATCTGTGCTGGACACATGGCCAAGCAGGCTCTTGATTATGGTGCCACTGGTTCTACGGCGCAAAAATATAATTATTTTAAACTTGCAGAAGAAGCCTATCTACGGGCATTGGAACTTGATCCTCGTTATGCCCGCGCTCTTTATGGACTTGGAGTCTTGTACACATTTGAACTGGATGAACCTGCAAAAGCAATTCCTTATCTTGAAACATTGCTTGAGATAGAAAAACTGCATACCGATGGAATGTTTGCTTTGGCACGGGCTTATTATGCGACTTATGAATTTGACAAGGCGATTGAAATGTATGACAAGATAATTGGAACCACAAAGTCCCCGGAAAAAAAGGCCCAAGCAGAAGCGAACAAAAAAGTTGTTTTGGAAGCGGCGTATGCAGGATGAACTTTTGCCACTTATGTTGGCATCAATGCATTTTTTGACTTTTAAAGAAAAAAATATTCTTCTTGAAAAACTTGACAACAGTGCGGACCTTGCGTTACTTTCTATAGATGATATATCAGTGGAGATTGGCAGGGTTGTACGTTCTCGTTCTTGGAATGGGAATGTGTACCTTAGACGTGCAGAGCAAGCGGCGTACCTTCTGGATGTTTTCCAGATAGGCAGAATGATGTTTGGTGATTCCAAGTATCCTGCGCTTGTCAAAGAGATATTCGACCCTCCGTTCATGCTGTTTTATCGTGGTTCTTTGTCGGCTTTTGGCAATCCTTGTGTTTCTATTGTTGGGACACGGAAACCTTCTGTTGATGCTGCAAAATGTGCTTTTGATTTTGCCAAGCAGGTTGCAGCTGCGAAAGAAACCGTGGTTTCTGGCTTGGCCTTTGGCATAGACGCTTGCGCCCATCGTGGTGCCGTTTCTGCAAAAGGGAAGTCCATAGGTGTTTTGCCTTGCGGTGTGGATTCTGTTTTTCCTTGTTCAAATAGACGAATTGCAGAAGCCATGCTGGAAAATGACGGATGTTTGCTTTCGGAATATTTGCCGGGTGTGCCTTCGGAAAAATTCCGTTTTCCGCAGCGGAACAGGATTATCGCGGCTCTTTCACCTGTTACTGTTGTGGTAGAAGCTCCGCCAAAATCTGGTGCTTTGATTACCGCGGATTTTGCCCTTGAACAGGGACGTGACGTATATCTTCATGGGGTAGCCTTTAATGTCCCGGAAGAAAGGTGTGGTGTTTCTGCTTTGAGAATGGACGGGGCTCCTGTTATTTCTTCTTATGAGGAATATGTAAAATGCAGAACTTCTGCTCCTGAAACTGTATGTTGCAAATTAGATAAACAATTAAATTTTTAGAGGTTTTTATGGCTGAGAAAAAGACAACAGCTGCCAAGACAAAGAAAAACGCTAAGTCCACGCTTGTCATAGTGGAATCCCCTGCAAAGGCAAAGACTATTGAGAAATATTTGGGACCAGGCTATACGGTGAAGGCGTCTATGGGACATCTTATCGATTTGCCCAAGTCCAGGATTGCAATTGATGTGGAGCATGGATTCAACCCCGAGTATATAACCGTCAGGGGACGGGCGAAACTTTTAAAAGAATTGCAGAAGGATGCGAAAAAAGCGGATTTAGTGTTTTTGGCAAGTGATAATGACCGAGAGGGAGAGTCAATTGCTTGGCATTTGAAAAATTCTTTTACAGGCAAGACGGAGGCACCTATTAAACGCATTGTGTTTAACGAAATTACTCCACAAGCTATAAATGAAGCTGTAAAAAATCCTGCCGATATAGACGAGTCAAAGGTGAACGCACAAAAAGCCAGACGTGTTTTAGACAGACTTGTTGGATACAATTTGTCTCCTTTGCTTTGGAAAAAGGTCAAGAACGGTCTTTCCGCCGGAAGGGTTCAGTCCGTTGCGCTAAAACTTATTTGTGAAAGGGAAAAAGAAGTAGAAAATTTTATTCCGGAAGAATATTGGAGCCTCGACGCTGACTTTATAAAAGGAAAAGCCCGTTTTACTGCACAATTAATTCAATACAATGAGAAAAAACCGGATTTGGCGAATGAGGCGGATGTCCAAAAAATTATCGATGAAATAAGCGGTTCTGAATGCCAGATTGCTGATATAAAATTCACGGAAAAAACTGTCCGTCCAAAGCCACCTTTTACAACATCAAAATTGCAGCAGGCTGCCGCCAATCGTTTGGGTTTTACATCCCGTAAAACAATGCAAATTGCCCAGCAGTTATATGAAGGCGTGAATATAGGTTCGGGTCCTGTTGGCCTTATCACCTATATGCGTACAGATTCTGTTCGTATTTCACAGACGGCAATAGATGATGTTCGTGAGTGGATTTCAAAAAATCATAAAGAAGAATTGCCGGAAAAACCGATAGAATATTCTGTTGGTAAAAAAGCACAAGATGCACATGAAGGTATTCGTCCGACCTATGTTGCGTATACGCCTGAATCTATAAAAGATTATCTTACCCGCGACCAACTGCGGTTGTATACGATTATTTGGGAACGGTTTGTTTCTAGCCAGATGAAAAACGCAAAGAACAGAACAACAAGTGTTGACATTCGTGCAGGGAATGCCTTGTTCCGTGTTTCTGCAAGCAAACTTGTCGAAAAAGGATTTTACAAAGTAATCAAATTACTTTCTTCAAAAGAAGATGCCACAGGTTCTCTGCCGTCATTAAAAATAGGAGAAACCTTGTCAGCCGAGAAATTCTATCCGGAACAGCATTTTACCCAAGGACCTGCTCGCTATACGGATGCTTCCATCGTCAAGACATTGGAAGAAAAAGGAATTGGCCGGCCTTCAACCTATGCACCTATTATTTCCGTTCTTTTGGACAGATATTACGTGACAAGGAGCAATAAACAACTTGTGCCGACTCAACTAGGCAGGATGATAAATGACATTCTTGTGGAATCCTTCCCGGAAGTGGTTAATGAGAATTTTACGGCCAGAATAGAAACGGAATTGGACTTGGTCGAAGAGGACAAAACCGAGTGGTCCAAAATGATTGGGGATTTTTTCTTTCCCTTCAAAGACAAGGTTGACGACGTGATGGCGACCCATGAAAGTTTTAAGGGAATGATGGATGAACCTACGGATAAAATATGCGATAAATGTGGTCGTCAAATGATAAAAAAACTTGGACGCTTTGGTTTTTTCCTTGCTTGTTCTGGTTTCCCGGAGTGTCATAACACCCGCTCAATCCCGTTGGCAAAATGCCCTAGGCCAAATTGTTCTGGGGAGATTGTGGCCAGAAAAACG
>JAZSMM010000285.1:0-7108 GCA_045535895.1 Treponema sp. | reverse complement strand
TCCGACATGAGTTTGTCAATATCAAAATCATCGTCCGGGGGTACATATGATGTAGTATACTCTGAAGTATGTGTTCTATCAAGGTGTGAGCCTTGGTTTTGCTGTGTTTTTTCAGGTTCGTCCATGTACAAGGATATGTCGTCTATAATATCTTCGTCCGCCGTGTCTGTTTGGATACTCTTGATTTCCTGCACATCATCGTCATCCATGGAAACGGTGATATCGTAATCAATGACATTATTGACAGCCTTTGCAGAGTCGTCTTTCGGTGCAGCCGCAGTTCCAGTTGAATCCTCCAGTTCTCCTAACAGGTCGTCAAAATCTGTGACTTCATCAAATTCGGTTTCCGCTTGTGAAATCTGAGGTTGTTCCGCTGTTGTTTCGCCAATTTCAACAATCGTAGAACCAGAAGCAGGCGGTTCTGACTCGTCAACTATATTGTCAAACAAATCGTCAAATCCAAGACCTGACTCGTCATCTATTATGGAAGAGAAGTCCGAGAAAGAACCATCCCCGAAGTTTTCCATTTGCCCCGTGGGATCTGCCTTGGTGTTCAACACAAAGTCGTCGTCAAAAGACAACTGTATGTCCAGCGGCGGCTCGTCAAGAATATCGTTTTTCTCTTTTTTTTCAGTGGGCATGAAGTCTTCAACGGAAAAACTTTCTCCATCTCCGTCGTCAAAAAAGGCATCCAAGGATATCTCTCCATCCCCGAAAGAATCCATGTCGACCGTTTCCATTGAGGAACTGTTTGAACTGGGCGTTGTTGTTGGAGAGTCGGCAAAAAATGCGTCTAACGAAATTTCACCGTCACTAAAATCTGGAACAGACTCATCAATGGAGGAAATTGTTTTGTTCTCTTCTGACTCCGGTGTGATTTGCTCTGTTTGGTTCGCGCTATCATTTGCAGGAGGATCTTCTTCTTCCAACAACTCTGAAAAATCAATTTCTTGTATTTCCGTCATGTCCGAAAAGTCTGGTTCTGGAGTGATTTGCGTATTTTCACTGGAATCGTCAAATTCAAAAGAATTGTCTTGCAATGTATCCGACTCTTCTTGGATTACTTTATTAGAAATGCTGTCTTCTTTAGAAGGAATGTCTTCGTTTTCGTTTGCCATTTCCGGGATGTCTTTGAGTTCCGTGTCAAAGTCGACCATCTCGAAAGCCATGTCGTCAATTTCTGGGGAATCGGAAACAATGCCATCCGTTTCTTTTGGCATGGAAAGTTGTCCTGTGCTTTCAACATCTACATGAGAGGCAGGTTCATTGCAAGGTGTTTTTTGTTGGTCATCATCGTTGTCATGTATCGTTCTTGGTGGTTTTTTTACCCAGACCCCATAACGGTCTAAATCAGAGTTTTTTTCATGGGAATCACCAGAAGTTACCTGCATGTCATCAAATTCCATACCGTCTCCATTCTTTTGCTTGAGGATGATATTTTCCTTAAGTTATTATCGGCAAAAATCGTACAAATCAATATGTTTTCACCATATAAACTCAGTAATTATATCATACAATTTGAGTTTTGTGTAAAAAATATATCATGCAATGCTCAATCTGTGTAGTTTTTTTTACCTGTTGCCGATAATACGGTATATGTTGCGTTCAAAAGTTTTGATTTCTATTTGTGCAGGAACTTTCTTATATGTTGTGTTGTCTGTTTTTGTTGGGCAAAATGGAATTTGGGCCATGCGACAATTGGAAGAACAGAAACGAACGATAAGTCTTCACACTGCTGAAATTGCAAGAACAAACGATGAGCTTCTGTTGGAATATACCGCCCTTAAGCAAGACATGGCTGTGGTTGCCGCCTATGCGAGAAGGCTTGGATATGTTGCAGAAGGGGAGAAGTTGGTGAAAATTTCAGGGCTTACTCCTTATTATGAGCCTCTTTATGATTATGGCTCTGTAATGAAAAGTACTCCCATAACCTTTGTTCCTGAATGGATATGCAAATTGAGTGGTTATGTGTCGGGACTTCTTGTGTTTGTCGTTTTAGTGCTAAAAGATTTGGCACGCAGAACATACATTGAAAGAACTGGAAAAAAGTCATATGTCGCAGGTGTAAATACGGAATCTTTTGAGTCTATAGCAGGTATAAAGGTCGAACCATTGTGATTGTTTTAAAATCTGACTCAAATTCAATTGCTATTGCCGCAAAGGAATTGGTGGCGGGGAAAGTGATTGTTGTTCCTACGGATACTGTTTATGGATTCTCAGGGATTATCCCTTGTTCTGAAAGCAGAATACGAGGAATAAAGGGTAGGGACGAAGGCAAACCTTTTATCCGTCTTGTTTCTAGTCCACAAGCAATCCTTTCATATTCGGACACGCCAATTCCTCCAAAGTTGCTTGAAATGATGCCCGCTCCTTTAACTATTGTTGTTAAATTAAAAGCAGAACATGCAGTTTTCTCCGGGCAGACAGCGGGGTTTCGTTGTCCCGATGATTCATGGCTTTGCGCTGTCATAGATGCTTGCGGCTCGCCGATTTATTCAACAAGTGTCAACAGGACTGGTTTCCCTTTGCTAAATTCCGTTGCCGAAATAGAAAAAGAATTTGGAAACGAAGTTTCTTTGATTGTCAAAGATGAAAATATAACGAAAGATAAAACTGTTCCTTCAACCATTGTGGAAATTGTCCAAGGGAAATGTAAAATCCTTAGGCAAGGAAAGATTTCCATTCCAAAAGATTTATTGCTTTGTCCATGTGACTGATGTCGTGAATTGTTCCACGGCCGATGATGTTGGTTTTTCTTGTGTTTGCCTTAAAGTTTCCTTGGTTCCAGTCAAAGTTTTTGAGTCCACAAGGGTAAGCGTCCATTTTATGGGTTTTGCATTTAACGCAACTACCAATGCAACCTCACGAGGCAGTTCTGGAAAAAACGATGCGTTGGGTTTTCCTGTTTGTGTGCAGACAACGGTGTCGCCTTGCAACTGCACACTGATATTCATTGACGCGCCGTTGTTGAATATGACAAAACCACGGCCTCCACGAAGAAGGACAATCTTGTTGATGTTGTCTTCTCCCGACCATGTGCCGGAAAGACTCTCCAATGAAAGAGATGTCTTCGTGGTTGTTTTTTGTTGGCTGTTGGGTTCAGGTATGACATTTGTTTTATTTGGTGTCATAGGTACGCCGAGCTCAAAGAATAATTGCTGCAAAATGTCCCTTGCTTCTGTTAGTATCTTGTAATATGACGCATACGTGCTTTCCACCGAGGTCTGCTTTTGCAAAAAAGGTTGCTCTGCATATATTGTGAACAATAAATCCGTATTGTTTTCTTTTATGCTGGCATGAATCAGAATAACATCTTCGTTTGGATTTGTTGTCATTCCTGTATATTTCATTGTTCGTTTATCTATTGCTGTTATGCCTGAAAATGAAACAAGCTGTTTGTATAAGAAATCTTGCACCATTTCTATTTTTCCGACATCAGTTGAAGTGTGATTTACGGCATATAATTCGGCTTCTACAGAAAAACCCTTTGGACACGCCAGAAAAATCATTAGAATTTTTATGAACTGGATTGCAGATTTCCTTTTCATGTTTTATCCTTGCAGTCCTTTGCGGAATTCCCTTTGCAAATCTCGTTTTACGTCACGTTCCCGGATATCCGCCCGTTTGTCAAACTGTTTTTTCCCACGGCAAACACCTAATGTAAGTTTTACACGACCTTTTTTTAGATAAAAATCAAGTGGTATGAGTGTGAAGCCTTTTTCTTCTACCTTTCGTACAAGTCTCTTTATTTCTTCCTTGTGCAAAAGAAGTTTTTTTGGTCTGTCTGGGTTATGGTTGAAAATGGAAGAAAAAACATATTCTGAAATGTGTAAATTTTTAAGCCAAATTTCTCCATTTTGTATTTCAGCGAAGGCATCAGGAAAAGAAATGTTTCCTGCCTTGAATGATTTCACTTCTGTTCCTTCAAGAACAATTCCACATTCATAGGAATCGTCTATTGAATAGTCATAGCGAGCTTTTTTGTTCTGTGCGATGATTTTTTTTCCTTCGCTCATAACTATAATTATATTCCATCCTTTCTTTTATCTCAAGTATGCAGGGAACGATGAAGAATGTGGTTCCACTCCAAACCTTGTCCGGCGGATACATCCTGTGAAAGGATTGCACCGTAAACTTTGTCTATGTGTTCAGGTTCTATTCCCGGTGTAAGGTTTTTTTCTGTTCTAAGTACGGCGATGGAATTTTCAGCAACAACTTCTCCGGCTTTCATGTCGTCCATAAAATGTATGGAACGGTTTGTTCTTCCGTAATTGTCTAGTTCGGAGGCTGCAATTTTTTTTACACCGTCTCCTATTGTCTTTTTAATTGTTTTTATGTCGATTTCAGATTCAAGATCTTGGATTATACTTGAAACACAGAAGTTTTTTTCTTCGTGTTTTAGCTTGTCTTCTGCCTGTCGAACCTTTTGCACCATCAAAGCGAAGTCTTGCGGTTCCAATGCTACAGGGTCGTCCAATCCGTCTGTTTTTCTGCTAAGCGTGATGTGTTTTTCAATTTGTACGGCTCCAAAACAAGTTGCAAGAACTGGCACAAGGTAAGGATGCATTGTGTGGTCGCTGACACCTGTCTGTACTCCAAAAATTTTACACAGGTTTTCGATTACCGAAACATTGTATTCTTGCGGCGGAGCTGGGTAGGCTGTTAGACAATGCAGTAAAGTCATATTTTTTTTGCTTGGGCCTAACCATTGGATGGCTTTTTCTATGTCCGCCAATGTTGAAACCCCTGATGAAAGTATCACGGGAAAAAGTTCCGCTCCGTTTTTTTGTCGTTTTTCTTGGATTTGTGCCAAATGTTTGAGTAAAGGAAAATGGTTCAACTCAGGGGAAGCTATCTTTATGGCATCAGGCTCTATCGCCTCCAGTTCTTCAAGGCTTTTTGTTCCGAAAGGGGTGCATATGAAGTCGCATCCGCAGGAATGGGCAAAGTCTTTTGCCTTGACAAAAAAATCTGAAGGAACTTCCAATTGCTTGAATCTGTCGTATAGTCTTATTTTGCCGCCAGGAAGTTTCACCGTCCCTGTGTTTGGGTGAAGAATCTCATCCGCATATACCCATTGGAATTTGACGGCGTTTGCACCCGCTTGTGAAGCGGCTTTGATAAGCTGCTTTGCCTTTGATATGTCGCCACCATGAGAGGTTCCTATTTCTGCGATGATGTTGACGTTCTTTTTCTTGAGAACCATAAAACTACTCCAAGGAATTCATTTTCTGGGCGGCTTCTCGTACAAGGGTGCTAGAACCTTTTTTCATAACCAGTGCCTTTCCGTTTTTTATTACGACAATCAGGTCGTCCACTCCGCAGATTGCCACGGGAATGTCGGAATAGACAAAACAATTGGAACTTTTGACAAAGGCAGTCTTTTCGGGAGGGGCTGAGAACATTTTTCCGAAAGCATCCCAACTTCCGACATCGTCCCATGAGAAGGTCGCTTTTACAGCACAAGCTCTTCTTGTTCGTTCCGCAACGGCTTTGTCCATGGAAATTGCAGGGCTTGCATCATATGCTTTTTTCATGGCATCCCAGTCTTTCACATATTTTATACCTTTTAGATGTTTTATTGCAGGTAATGATGCAAAAGGTATTTCTTCGAATGCAGTATATATATCTGGTTCACATTTTTTTAGTTCTTCTTTAAAAAAACTGCTGCCAAAGGCGAACATTCCGCTGTTCCACCAATAGGTTTCTGATTCGATATATTTTCTTGCAGTTTCAAAATCAGGTTTCTCTTTGAATTCGGCGATTTGAAATGCCTCTCCTTTCCCAAGGGGTGTGCCGCTTTTTATATATCCAAACCCTGTTGCCGGTTCTGTTGGCTTGATTGCAAAGCATACGAAATTGTCTTTGTGTGCATATTCAAAAGCTGTACGGCAATCCCTTGTAAAAGATTCAATGGGGGAGATGGCATGGTCGCTAGTAAGAACAAGCAAAAAGTGTTCCGTGTTTGGAAACATCTTGTCCAAAAATTGGCAAGCGAGTATTGCAGGGGCTGCCGTATGTTTAGGTTCCGGTTCTGCAATTACAATTAAATCTTCTTTTATTTTTTTTTGTAAATTGGATTCCAATTGTTGTGCAAGGGTGCTGCATTGCACAACAGTAGGCTCCAACAAATCAATGCGAGTTATGATAAGGATTTTACCTTTCAAGTTTAATGCGGCAGCTCTAAGAATGGATGATTGCAGGAAAGATATTCCTTCTTCCAAAGAAAGAAATTGCTTGGGGTATTCCGGCTTGGAAGCAGGCCACAGCCTTTCCCCAAAACCACCGGCAAGAATTACCGCATCTGTAAACATTCACGGCTCCTTATAGTTTTGCAAAAAAATAGCTGCAGAAAGTTTTGATTCGGTTCATAAAAGAGGTTTCAACTCTGTCCCTCAAGAAGAAGATGCTGGGGGCGTCTACCCCTCCTATTCCATACAGGACGATTGAGTCGCCATGTCGGAAAACCGTTATAATCGACTTCATTTTCTTTTCTTTTGCGCAAGTGAATTTGTCGTGGTATCTAAGTTTGTTCAAGTTTGTCATTTCATAATAAATCGTTTCCGGAGAATTTTCCATGTAGATGTCGGTGTCTATATAACCGAAAGGCTCCATCTCCAGAATTGCATTCATTTTGGTGTTTCCTTCGTTTTCTTCCAAGGATTTTATCTGTGCAGAAGAATAAAGGTCGTAATATTTTTCAGCCCGCTCTGAGTAATATGGAATTCCAACATAAGATTGTACGTCCAACAACATTGGTGCCAAGGATTCGATTAAGTTTTCGTTGCCTTCGTAGGGAAGAACTTTTATTACTTCCGCCAAATATGCCGGTTCTAAATCTTCTATTGTGTCTATTGCTTTTTTTGCGACTGAGTTTACAGGTGTCAAACTTATGTTTTTTGCCTTTCCGATGTTGCGTATGACAAGTTCTCCTTTTTCAATTCGTGACAGGTCTTCTTTGGACATGTTGTCATTGAAGATTTGTGCGCCGACAAACGCAATAGAAATAAAACCCAAAAACAACGAGCATGTCAAAATTTTATTCTTCATTCTTTCCTCCTAAACGGTTGTTGCAGTAAAATGAAAATCGTAATGTAAAAAACCTAAT
>JAZSMM010000321.1:0-6636 GCA_045535895.1 Treponema sp. | reverse complement strand
TACAGATTTCTGCGTTTTGTAGGACTTTTTCAAACATGTAGTGGTCACAGAATGATAGTTCTTCAAATTTTTTCATAAAAGCTCCTAGGGGGAAAATAAAGTGTGTGTATAATATATATATGCGTAAATTTATAAATTTTTGCTTTTCTGTGGAGAAAAATTTTACAAGCACTCACGTTACCGTTTGCCGACATCAGCCCACTTGCGTGGTCTGGTTTGCAAGGAAATTATTGTATACGTCGCTTGCGCGACTGGTAACTCCATGGCAGCCGGCGGGGAATGTTTACATTCAATCTTTCTATGTTACGTGGAAAACCGACCGGCGTGCGATAAAAACGGGAAACCGCACATGAAATGGAGCTGTAGAAACAGTCGGGGAAGGCAAGTGGGACGTTATACGCAGCGTAGCTTCCAGCGGCAAAAAACAGAGGAGGGCGCCCTTTAGGGAGAAGACCTCTGTTTTGCATTTGCGCTAGTTTTGCAAAGCAAAACTAGGTAGGTGACTTTAGTCACCGTACGGACCCACTTGCCTTCCCCCACGTTTACATGCAGCCACGTTGCATGCATACGGTTGCATGTCACGGCTTCATGTTTTACTTATACAACCTTTTTTATTCGTGTCTCAAAGAATTCTGCAAAGTTTTCTTCTGTAATGCCTGTTACAACTTCTCCGTTAATTTTCATGTTTGCACCAGGTTCTGCACAGTGGCCAAGGCATAAAGTTCCTGTCAAAGTAATTTTGTCTTCAAGGTTATTTTCTTTGATTGCGTTCCTAAGCAAGTCCAAAACCCTGCTAGCCCCCTTTGCGTGGCAAGAACTTCCCATACAAACTTCAACTGTCATAATGAACTCCTATAGTCTTTTGTTAGAACATTAAAATTAAGATTTGTGATACAAGCACAACTGCAATCAGTGCGATTGGATATGTAGAAGCATAAGCACCTGCAACTTTTTCTGTTCCTGCTGTAGAAATAAGCGTTCCCAAGGCTGGTGTTGATGTCATTCCACCACAAATCGACCCAAGATTGTTCAGCAAGTTCAATTTTAGCACATACTTTGCAAAAATGTAACCAACAATCATTGGAAGAAGTGTCATAATAATACCATAAATGAAGTAAACCCATTCAAAGTATTTTACAAATTCAGCACCGCCGGCGATTCCTGCTCCAATCAAAAAAAGCATCAATCCCAATTCCCTGAAATTTTTCAAGGTGGCGGTAGAGGGTGTCACCGAAATCTTTCCGATTTTTGCAAAGTGACCAAAAATCAAAGACATAAGTAGGCATCCACCGGTTGTCGTTAGAGAGAAGTTTCCGAATTTTATTGAACCAACCAGAATCCCCAGGACTGCAACCACTGAAAACGCACAGAAGCCAAAACCGTCAAGTTGGATTTCATCTCCTTTTAGTTTTGAAGGAACTTCTGGGTTGGCTTCTGAAAGTTTTGCTCTTTCTTCTTCCATGTTTGCCTTTGCAAATTTCGGAATAAGCTGAACAAAAAGGACAACGCCAACAACTCCAAAAAGGTATGCGATTCCGTGTCCTACAGAAACGATGGCTTCAAGTTCTTCTGTAGCAACGGTCGCTTTTGCAGCGGAAAACGCTGGGGTTGATGTCAGGGAACCAGAAAGAAGGCCCACAAGCATTGCGGCTGCTTCTTTTGCATCCCTTCCATAAACCTTGATGTCGAAAATTGTACAAGCCCAACAAGAAATTCCACCAACAATGATGATAACAAGACCAAGGACAATGTACGACTTAAAGTTGCGTTTAAAATCACCAAAGAAGTTTGGACCTGCAATGAAACCAACCGATGTTACGAACAAAATCAGCCCGAGATTTTCTACGATTTTCAGGGCGTTTGTAACATAACTTGTCCCTCCAACCTTCAGTTGTTCCGCAAGGGGGTTGTACAACAAAGCACCAAAAAGAAGGGCGACTATGAAAACTCCTGCTGTTCCAAGGGAAACACCTTTTACAGTGATTCTGCCCAAAAGGTAGCCAAGACCTGCGATTGCAAAAACACAAAAAACCAAGAACGAAATTGTTTTGATTGACAAAACACCAACAACCATTTTCTTCTCCTATATAGATGGGGCTAAAATATTAGCCCCATGAAATTAGTTTTTTCTTGCGTAAGAAGGCAGTAGTTTTGGAGAAACAACATCACCTTCGATTTTAGCCGCTTCTCGTTCCTTGCAGAAGTCGTCCACATGGTTCATGTTTAGTTTTCCGGGCATTTGAATGTCTTTGTAAAGTTTTCCTGCCTCTATACCAGCTTCACGACCAAATACTACAACGTCCAGCAACGAGTTCCCCATCAAGCGGTTCGTTCCGTGGATTCCACCTGCGGCCTCTCCTGCCACAAGAAGGTTTACCACTCCTGAGTGGCATTTACTGTCAATTTCCACGCCGCCGTTTTGGTAATGCAATGTAGGATAAACTAAAATTGGTTCTTTGCGAATATCAATTCCGTATTTTCCAAACATACGGAGCATGGCGGGAATACGTTTTTCTATTGTGCCTTCCCCGTGGATTTCTTCAATCATTGGTGTGTCAAGCCAAACACCCGGACCAATTTCCGTTTCGATTCCGTTGCCTTCACGACACTGACGAATAATTCCAGAAGCGTTTACGTCCCGGGTTTCTAGCGGATGGATGTAAACTTCGCCCTTTGCGTTCACAAGTTTTGCACCAAGAGAACGCACTTTTTCTGTTACAAGGGCACCCAAGATTTGTGCAGGATAGGCTGTTCCTGTAGGATGATACTGCAAGGAATCCTGATACATCAATTTTGCACCAGCGCGGTATGCCAAAACAAGTCCGTCTGCTGTTGCCCCGTAGTGGTTTGAAGTAGGAAACCCTTGATAGTGCATACGTCCCGCTCCACCTGTTGCAATGATTACAACCTTTGCCTTTGCAACCATTAGTTCCTTTGTTTCCATATTCATTAAAACAGCACCTGCGGCGTTCCCTTTTTCATCTTTCAGGATTTCAATGGCGGCGGTAAAGTCCACGACTTTAATTGCTTCTGGACGGTTAAGAACTTCATCCCGCAATGTACGCATGATTTCTGCTCCGGAGTAGTCTTTGCAAGCATGCATACGTTTGCGGCTTGTTCCTCCGCCGTGGGTTGTGACCATTGTTCCGTCTTCTGCCTTGTCAAACTCTACGCCAAGTTCGTTTAGCCATTTAATAGCGATTGGAGCTTTTGTTGTAAGCGTGTAGACAAGCTCCGGTTTTGCGTCAAAGTGACCGCCGCCAAAAGCGTCTAGGTAGTGTTGAGCTGGGCTGTCGTTTGGTTTGTCAGCAGCTTGGATTCCGCCTTCTGCCATCATTGTGTTGGCGTCGCCCACACGGAGTTTTGTCACAAGCAACACCTTCGCTCCGGCGTTGGAGGCTTCTATTGCAGCGGATGTTCCTGCTCCACCGCCACCAATGACAAGCACATCTGTTTCGTAAGTGATTTTGGCCAAATCCACGTCGTTTGCTGTAATACGAGGTTTTGCCTGAAGCATTTCCGCCAGTTCTATCGGGGCTTTTTGTCCTTTGTTCGCTCCGATTTTAAGTTCGGCAAATTGTGAAGCGATGCGATCCGGGTGATATTCTTTTAGAAGTGCGTCTTTTTCGTCGGCAGTCAAACGAGTAGGCTCAAATTTGATGTTTTCTTCACGCTTTTCTGTGACAATTTTTGCCAGTTCATCTAATTTGTTGTTATACATAGCTTTCTTCCTCCACTCGCTTATGCTTCTATGTCTCGGTTGTTGTACAACTCTTTGATTTCCGCCAAAGGTTTTTTCATTATGGACTGAATCAAATCCTCGCATTTGCCTTCGTTTATTTCATTCACACGTTCTGTCAAATGCTTTGACTCCGGCTGCAAGTATTTTCCGTTGATTCGGCGTGCAAGTTCTGCAACCTGAGGATGAGAAATGCCTGCAGGACAGCGGGCGGAACAAACACCGCACATTACACAGTCAAATGATTCTTCTGCACATTTGTCAAATTCACCCCGTTGGGCATAGGCAATGTACTGCATTACGTTCAGGCTCTGCGTGCAGGATTTTGTACAAGCGTTGCAGCCAATGCAACTGTAGATTTCCGGGTAAAGTTGCATCATCACGGACTGATTGGTCTTGATTTTATCCATGTCGTAAACTTTCTTCACCAAGGGGAAGAAAGGCAATGTCGCAACGTACATATCTTGTTCGACTTTTGTTTGGCAGGCAAGACAAGCGTGAAGTTCGTTGTCCCCTTTTATACGGTAAATTGTTGCACAGGCTCCGCAGAAGCCGTTTCTGCATCCGCAACCACGGACAAGTTCATAGCCTGCATATTCCATGGCAGTCATAATTGTAAGCTCTGCAGGAACATCGTATTTTTTACCCATCAAATAAACAGAAACCATTTCGCTCATAGTTTTCCTCTCAATCAATACTCAGAAGGCAATTCGCCTAGCTGGTCAAAACGGAACACAGGTCCGTCCTTGCAAACATACTTGTCGCCGATATTACAACGACCGCATTTCCCGATTCCGCACTTCATGCGAAGTTCCATTGTGGTGTAAACTTGGGTGTCCTTGAATCCAAGTTCTTTTAAACCGGCGAGGGTGAATTTAATCATCACAGGCGGACCGCACATAAGGACAGTTTTGCCTAAATCAGGATTAAGTTCCTTTACGTAGTTTGGAATGAAGCCAACGTGTCCGTCCCAGTCCTCCTGAGGATTGTCTATCGTAAGGTTTACTTCCACACCTTCGGTTTTTGTCCATTCGTCAAGGATTTCCTTGTAGCCGACCAAATCCGCCTTTGATCTGGAACCATATACAATCTGAACGGAACCATAGTTTTTCCTGTTGTCACGAACATAATTGATAACGGAACGCAAAGGTGCAAGACCGATTCCACCAGCGATAAAAAGCAAATCCTTGCCTTTCAGTTCTGTTTCCACAGGGAATCCGTTTCCGTATGGTCCACGAAGGGTGATTTGTTGTCCAACTTCCATTTCGTGTAGCCATGTGGTAAGGCAACCGCATTTTTTTACGCTGAACTCCATGAATTCGGTGTTCGTAGGAGAAGACGTTATAGAAATCATTGCCTCGCTCACCCCCGGAACAGAAAGCATTGCACACTGACCGGGAATATGTTCAAAAAGTTTTTTGCCGTCAAGACCTACCACTCTAAAAGTTTTTACGTCCGGTGTTTCTTGGCGGATATCGGTTACAAGTGCAACCTTTGGAATAAGAATATCCTGGCTCATTATTTTTCCCCCAGTGTTTTCATTACTTTGACTATGTTCATCGAAATTGGGCATTTCACCAAGCAACGTCCGCAACCTACGCAACCATATTGACCGTCGTTGTTTGACGGGAAATATACCAACTTGTGCATAAAACGCTGACGGAATCTTTCCAGTTGTGTTAGGCGTGGGTTTCCGTGTGCCATTTTTGTGAAGTCCGAATACATGCAACTGTCCCAACAACGGAATCTTTTGATGCCGTGTCCTGTGTCAAAGTCCCTGATGTCGTAGCATTGGCAAGTGGGGCAGACAAAAGTACAAGTTCCACAACCAAGGCAGGCTTCTGAAAGGCTTGCCCATGCAGGGTCGTTAAAGATGTCAAGCAAATTTTCCGCCTTGAACCTTTCTGTGTTCAGTTTTGCAAAGGGTTGCCTTGCCATAACATCTGCAATTTCTTTTTTCTGTGCTTCCACAACGGAAGTTGCTTTCCCGTCGGCTGTAGCTAATACACAAGCAAATAAATCCACAAAGGATTTTCCCTTTTCTGTTTGTGGTTCAAGATACAATGTTCCGTCTACAATCCACCCGGAAACATCTCCAGCAGGATTTGCGGCGTCAATGCCGAACAAGGAACAAAAGCAGGTTGGTGCACTTTCCGTACAGGCAAGTGTAACGATGGTTCCGTGTTCACGTCGGTTTTTGTAAAAAGAATCCACAGGGTCTGCAAGGAAAACCTTGTCAAGGATTCCAAAACTTGCAGCGTCGCAGGCTTTCACGCCAAACACAACAAAGTCTTCGACATCCGCACGTGAATCCACAACGTCTATGTTTTTTCCTTCCATTTTGAAGTCAACAATGTTTTCTGTCTGTGGAAAGAAAAAATCTTTTGCACTGCGTACTGTGTTCAAGGAGGTGCTTAGATTGCAACCTTCTTCCCATTTTTTGTACTCAGCAAGTCCTGCTGAATTGTCCACAGGCAAATATATATCCTGTTTTGCAGCGACGGCTTCAAACAGTTTATTTAAATCAGCAACAGGAATTTGTACCATTAGTTGCCTCCTTCTGGACTTCGCTCGTACACAACGGAAGGCTCAACGTCGTCTGTTGTATATGTATTGAGCGGAGCACGGCTTTCTGTGTCAAAACCGGCTTGGTATTCGCCGTAAAGTTCATTCACATCTTTGATGAACTTGCGGTTGAGCAGATGAAGAGGTATGTTCTGCGGACAAACACGTGAACATTCACCGCAGTCTGTGCAACGTCCTGCAACGTGATACGCCCTTATAATATGGAAAAGCTTTTCCTCAAAGCTTCCGCCACCGGGAGCTTTATTCTGAACCCCCGATGCAGGATTATCAAACACACACTTTTCGCAGGTGCAGGCAGGGCAGGCATCACG
>JAZSMM010000305.1:0-3027 GCA_045535895.1 Treponema sp. | reverse complement strand
TGTTTTCAATTATAATGGAAATATCTGTTACGTTGTAAATATTAAGAAAAAGCATGACAGGCAAACATACGTGAAAACACAACCTGTTTAATTGTGAAAAAAAAGATTCTGGTAGCAAATCAAACCGTCTAATGGCATGTCCTGCAAGAATCAACAGGACAACCGGAAGAATGGCGTTTAGTGTGAAAAATAAATTTTCCAAAAATATATCCTGTAAAAGATTATTCCTTGCCAGTCCAACAATACGTACACAACTTGCAATTGTCAAGACCAATGCTGCCCAACATGTCATCTAGTCGGTGGTAACTCAATGTCGTAAAGTGTAGGGTTGCCCTTATTTTTTCTTGCATGTCATGGTAACGCTGGCTGTCCGAGTCGCAATACTCGGATAAAATTTCTTTGGAAGGCTCGCATCCTTCCAAAGATTTAATCGTCCTTCGTGCAATTAAATCAAGGTCGCTTGTGGAGCGTGAAAAGTTCAGATATTTGCAACCAAACATAATAGGCGGGCAAGCAGGCCGCACGTGGACTTCTTTTGCACCGCTTTGATACAAGAAATCGGTGGTTTCACGTAATTGTGTTCCACGTACTATGGAATCGTCAATCAGCAAAATGCTTTTCCCTTTGATAAGTGGTTGCACAGGAATTAATTTCATTTTGGCAATCAAGTCCCGTTGAGATTGGTTTGACGGCATAAAGGAACGCGGCCAAGTCGGTGTGTATTTTATAAAAGGACGCGAAAAAGGAATACCGGATTCATTCGCGTAGCCAATCGCATGGGGCACTCCGCTGTCGGGAACGCCTGCAACGCTGTCCGCATGGATTTTGCCGTTGTCACGCAAGGCGATGTGTTTGCCGCATTTGTAGCGCATTTGTTCTACGTTCACGCCTTCGTAAGAAGAAGTAGGATAGCCGTAATATACCCACAAAAAAGCACAGATTTTCATTTTGTCGTGGGGTTGTTGCAATGTTTCCATTTTTTCGGCTGTGACAAAAACAATTTCCCCAGGTCCAAGCTCATGGAAGTCAGAATACCCTAAATTGACATAAGCGAAACTTTCAAAGGAAAGGCACATGGCGTCGTCTTTGCGTGCCACTTGCAACGGTGTCCTTCCCAATTTGTCTCGCGCACCGTAGATTCCTTCTTTTGTCATAACCAACATCGTCATGGAACCCTTTATTTTTTCCTGGACGAATTTTATGCCTTCCAAAATAGAATCTTCATGGTTCATGAGGGCGATTATAAGTTCGGTCTGGTTTATTTCTCCGCCGCTCATTTCCAAAAAATGCGTATAGCCTTCGTCCAAGATTTCTTTGACAAGTTCGTCCTTGTTTGTGACCACCCCTACTGTGGTGATTGCAAAATTGCCCAGCCGTGAATGCACCAAAAGAGGTTGGGGTTCGTTGTCGCTTATGCAACCAATTCCCATTGTTCCCCGCATTTCTTCTATGTCGCTTTCAAATTTTGTCCTGAAAGGTGAATTCTGGATGTTGTGGATGGAACGCTCAAAAGTGCCGTCGTTTTTTAGCACGGCCAAGCCGCCTTTTCGTGTTCCTAAATGAGAATGGTAGTCAACTCCAAAAAATAAATCCAAGGAACATTCAGATTTTGAAACCACGCCAAAAAGTCCGCCCATTTTTTCCTCTTTCAATAAAATTTTAGATACCAAGTATAGCAAAATCAAAGTTTTGCTACAACACAAAATGTTTTGATTGGATGTAACCCTTTGTGCTTGACCCCAGTTTTTTATATATAATGTATATCATAGAAAAAATTTTCGGGCGGCTTCCAAAGTTGGTGGCCGCCTTTGTTTCCTTTTTTGTAGTGTTTTTGGGTGCGAGTTTTCCGCAAGATAAAAACGACTTAATTTTACCTACGGATTTGTTCTTTCAAGCTGTTTCCGCCTATGAATCCGGTTTTTATCCGGGTGTGGTAAAATACGCTGGTGAATTCCAAGAACGGTTTCCGGCTTCGCCTTTTTTGCCGGAACTTTGCGTGTACCACGGCGAGTCGTTGTATCGGCTTGGGCTAAAAGAACAGGCAAAAGAAAAACTGTTTTTTGCAGAAAGTTTTTTTTCAGACGGAACCAAAGGCAGTAAAGAATCCGTTGTACATGGAAAGGCGAATTACTGGCTTGGACGGATTGCATATGACAAGGCGGACTATGAACAAAGCGTAATTCTTTTTAATCAGGCGGCGACCTTGCTGCGTGACCAAAAGGCCGATCCGAAAGCCGAACTTCTATATTATGATTCCCTTTTGCGACTTTCCATCAGCTGTCTTGATTCTGGGAATTCTAACTGTGCAGTACCCGTTCTTGAGTTTTTATGGGGAGTACATCTTCCCAAAGAAGATTCCGCCAAGGTGCGCATGCTTTTGTTCCGTGCGTATAAAGAGTCCGACCTGCCGGAGAAAATTACAAATGCCTTCGTCCTGCTTGAAGCCGACGATGTGCCGCAAGGAGCGTTTGACACCATAAGCCTGTATGCCGCAGAATCCTATGCCCAGCAAGAAAAATATTCTGAGTCATATGAAATATTTTCACGGCTTGTGGATGAAGCCGGAGCGGATGTTGCGGCGGTTGCACTGAAAGGTGCATGGAGCATTGCAGACCAACTTCCTTCCGTGGATTATGACAAAATAATGGCTGTTGTTGAAAACAAATTCACGGAATATCCTTTGCTGCTGGCCGAATTTTGGTCACGGATGGGATTGGATGAATTTTACAGCGGCGGTTTGGATGAAGCCCGCGTTTTTTTTGAAAAATCCTGTAGGGTTTTGGAAGAACAAAAATGCATAAGAGAAGAAAACTTCAATGAAATTTTTTCTGTCAACATTTCTTTTTTGGCGGAAATAGATTTTATAAGAGCCGGTCGCACAAAAACGGCAGCACAACAAGCCTATGAGAAATTGTCGTCAAGTTGTTCTGAAAATGTTTTGTCAAAATCTGTTTTCCCTTTACTTGCCCGTTATGCATCTTTGGCAGAAGAATGGGATTCCGCCGTATTTTACGGTGGACAAGCACT
>JAZSMM010000272.1:0-4430 GCA_045535895.1 Treponema sp. | reverse complement strand
GCAGCAACAGAGTCACCACCACCAACTACAGACATAGCACCTTTAGCAGTAGCTTCTGCAACTAAGCGAGCAACTTTTTCTGTTCCTTTTGCAAATGCGTCAAATTCAAATACACCAACAGGACCATTCCATACGATTGATTTTGCGTTAAGAATTGTGTCTGTGTAGATTTCGATTGTTTTAGGACCAACATCCATAGCCATTATGTCAGCAGGAATGTCTGTTGAATCGATTGCAACAGGAGCTGCATCTGGGCTGAATTCTGTAGCACCTACGTGGTCAACAGGAAGAATGATTTTAGCACCTTTTTCAGCAGCTTTTGCAAGAAGATCTTTTGCTGTATCAATAAAATCATCTTCAACTAAAGATTTTCCAACATTGTAACCTTGTGCTTTTAAGAATGTGTAAGCCATTCCACCACCAATTACTAGAGCAGAAGCGTTTTTCAAAAGTGATTCCAAAACAGCAATTTTTGAAGAAACTTTTGCACCACCAATAATAGCAATCATTGGTTTTTCTGGGTTTGTTACCATTGGTTGAATGTATTTTACTTTTTTTTCCATTAAGAATCCGCCAACTTTTGTATCAACGAATTTTGCAATAGAAGCAGTTGATGCTTGGTCACGGTGAGCTGTTCCAAAAGCGTCGTTTACAAAGATGTCTCCGTAAGAAGCAAGTTCTTTTGCCATAACATCTCTTTCAGCTGCATCTTTTGATGTTTCTTCTTTGTGGAATCTTGTATTTTCTAGCATTGCAACGCCACCTTCTGGTAAAGCGTCGATAGCTGCTTTTTGTCCAAGAGCATCTGGAAGGAATGTAACTTCTTTTCCAAGTTTTTCTGCAAAATATTTTACAACTGGAGCCATGCGGTTTTTACCGTTGATGAATTTTTCTGCATCTTCATCTGTCCAAGTTTTTCCAGCTTTTTCTGCTTTTTCTTGAGCTTTTTTAACATCTTTTTTGGGATCTCCCAAGTGGCTCATCAAAACCAAAGAGCGTGGATTTTGTCCCAAAATATATTTGATTGTAGGAAGAGCTGCCATAATACGAGTGTCATCTTGTACTACGCCATCTTTCATAGGTACGTTGAAGTCAACACGCATAACAATGCGTTTGCCCTTAAGATCAATGTCTTTAACTGTCTTAATCATAAAGGAATCTCCTGTATAAGATATTATTATGAAAAGAAATATATCAGCATTCAACAGAAAAGTAAAGATACGCTAGTACAAGCTACTGTTTTTGTGGTATTCTGTTTGCATGAAAGCCAAAGTTTCACTCATTTCCGTTCTTTATGGAATTTTGTTTGTTGTGGTTTTTGTAATCGTAGCAGGAACCATAATTGTTTTTGTTACAAGAACCGCAAGACCCGGAACAAACCTTAGGTCGGCGGATCCTTCTCCTAGAAGTGTAGAGGATGGCATGGCAACGTATACGGAGCTTGGACAGATTCGTGCTATAACAGCACAGAATCAAGATCGACAACAAACGACAATCATACTGCAACCTTGGTTTTCATATGAAGACAATGGAACAGCCTTCAAGGAAGAACTTTCAGGAAAGCGCAAGAAAATCCGCAGCATAATAACGGATTATTTTTTTTCCCAAACCCATGAACAACTTGTTGACGGTGGAGAGGGAAGGGTGAAAACAGACCTTTTGAATCTGGTAAATTCAGAACTTACAATGGGTAAAATACTTGGAATATATTTTGAAGAATATTTATTTTTGGAATAATATTGAATTGAACAATGCAACATTTCCCAAAAAAAACAGTCTAATATATTGAGGTCTTTGGAGGTTTTAATGGTCTTGGCGTCTGCCTCGCCTGCAACGCAGGTAATCATTGCAGTTATCCCGATTGTTGGGATAGTAATCGGCGGAATAGTCGTGTTCTTTTATTTGTTGTGGAGGCATAGAGAAATATCGCTACAAATAAAAACCGGCTGCTTTAAGCCCAAGCAATTCAATCTAAAGTTGTTTTCCTTGCTAACAGGACTTTTGCTTACGGGTGTTGGAGTTGTGCTTTCCTTGGTGTTCCTTGTGATTGACGGTGTGTCTTATATGCTTTTGGGCGGATTGCTTCCAATGGTTATAGGAATCTGTCTGGTTGTGTTCTACGCGCTTTATCCAAAGTCCGAACAAACCGATGGCGAGGCTTAGATTAGAAGCAAAAACTTCTGCGACATCCGGGAACAACGAGCAGATACTTGTACGTTCTGCAATAGGTGGAAGCGAGGATGCTTTTGCCGAACTTATACGGTTGCACCACCGTCGGGTAACTGCACTTGGCATGAGTTTTTTCAAAAACCAGACGGACACAGAAGATTTTGTACAGGACGTATTTATAAAGGCCTACACAAAACTCAATACGTTCAGGGGGGATTCTCTTTTTTCCACTTGGTTGACAAGGATTGCATATACAACCGCAATGAATTCCATCAAGCGCAGGAAAGAATATCTTCCGCTTGCGGATGAAAATATCCTGTGCGACCCGGACTGGACGCCAGAGGAAAAAGAACTTAGACGTATAACCATGGAGGTTGTACGGGAGTCTGTGAAGGAGTTGCCAGAAAAGTTGGCTTTGTGCATGGACTTGTATTTTTTCTACGACATGTCATATGTGGAAATCTGCAAGGTCACGGAAATGCCGATGAATACGGTAAAGTCAAATATTTTCAGAGCGAAAAAACTTTTGCATGAGAAGTTGTCCGAACGATTATAAAGACAACAAAACAGGAGAAAACAATGAATAAAAAATGCAACGAGATAATGGATTGTTTTTTGGACCTAGACAAGAACGAAAGGCTTCCTGTAAAAGTCACCTTGCATTTGCTTTTTTGCAAAAAATGCCGCACGGAAGTCCGTCTTTTCACGCTGGCGGAACGAACCTGCGCCCAACCACTAAAAATCCCTGTGGCGGACAATGACACTATAATAGACATATTGATGGCAAAGATAAATCCTGAATATGTTCGTGGCGGTAAAATTGCTCATATTTCAATGCGCAGATGGATTATGTCCGGAGTGGCTATGATTCTTGCCATGCTTATGTTCCTTGTGCTTAGACCCTACGTTGCCAGTAGCGCGCTTGACATATCGTTTTGCATTTTATTTGCCTGCGTGGTTTCCGCATATTGTGCAATCTTTGTTGGCAGTAACATGGATTTTTTTGTGAAAAAAATAGAAACCATAAAGGATTCCCAGATGTTTCATATCCCCGGTTTGAACTGAAATATACAAACCTAAAGGGAATAAAAAGACCTTGACAATCCTTGTTTTTCCTGTGAATATAAAATATCCACAAATATTTTGAATATTCACACGGCAGGGGCAGGATTATGGACACGTCACATACACTTACAAACAGAGCTACACTGGCAAAGGAAGAGGCTGTTTTGTTGCCCCCTTTTCGACGTGGTAATCATTTCAGTTTTACAAACCTGAGAGTTATTGAACCTGTTTTAGGTTATGCTCAACAAGGTGACGTAATAATAGAAGAAGACGGCATTTATTCCATTTCCGACAAGTTGGAAACCGCATACATAAAACTGGACAAATCCTTTAAACAATTGGTGGATTCCGTCCTTTTTTAGTTTTTAAATTTAACCAAAAATTTCAACTTTTGCAGGGGGACGCAAATGAAAATTGAAACTCAATGTATACATGAAGGCTATACGCCTAAGAACGGGGAGCCCAGAGTTGTTCCAATAGTTCAAAGCACAACATACAGGTTTGATTCCACCGAGCATATTGCGAAATTGTTTGACATGCCAACGGAATACATGTATTCACGTTTTGCAAACCCCACTTGTGATGCAGTTGAAAAAAAAATCGCCGCATTGGAAGGCGGAACAGGCGCAATGCTGACATCAAGCGGCCAAGCAGCTTCGTTGTGTTCTATTTTGAATCTATGCAAGGCCGGAGACAGTTTTGTGGCTGTAAGCACAATCTACGGAGGGACAGTAAACCTTTTCGCCGTGACATTAAAAAAATTTGGCATCAAGTGCATATGGATTTCCCCGGATGCGACAGAAGCTCAAATAAAGAAAGCGATAAAAAAGAACACAAAAGCTGTTTTTGGAGAAACTATCGCAAATCCTGCATTGCGAGTGTTGGATATAGAAAAATTCGCAAAAGTTGCCCATGAAAATGGAATTCCTTTGATTGTTGACAATACGTTCGCCACCCCGGTTTTATGTCGTCCGTTTGAATGGGGGGCAGACATCGTTGTGCATTCCACCACAAAATACATGGACGGTCATGCCGTCCAAGGTGGCGGCGTAATCGTTGACAGCGGAAAATTTGACTGGGCGGCAAGCGGTAAATTCCCTGAATTCACGGAGCCGGACGAAAGTTACCATGGAGTTGTCTACACCAAAGATTTTGGAAACATGGCATATATCATAAAGGCACGCATGCAACTTATG
>JAZSMM010000167.1:0-2509 GCA_045535895.1 Treponema sp. | reverse complement strand
GGAGAACACACAGAATTCTGAAAATGGGAAACGTCTTGTAAAATCAAAGAGCAAAATGCTTTGTGGTGTTTGTGGCGGCATAGCGGAATATTTTAACATAGACCCTACAATCGTACGTTTGATTGTGGTGTTTTTATCTTTGGCAGGTGTTGGAAGTGGCATTCTTGCATACATAATCGCTGCCATTGTAATGCCGGACGCTCCTAAAGAATAATTTCAAAAGAATTTCACCAGGGGCTGCGACGGACAAAAGTTTGGCTGCGCTCGTAGCCTACAGAAATTATGTCCACAGGGGTGTCGGTGAACGCTTCTATGAATTCCACATATGTACGGGCTGCCTTGGGCATGTCCTTGTAAGAACGGCATTCTTTAAGAGATGTCTTCCAACCGCCGAATTTTTCAAGGACTGGTTTTGCCTTGTTCAACTCTTGGATAGAAGCCGGGAAATCCGTGACAATTTTTCCGTCTATCTCATATGCTACGCAGGCTTCTATTTCTTCCAATGTGTCGTAAATGTCCAAGTGGGTAAGAACTAAGCCGTCTATTGAATTCGCTTGGCATGCATAACGGAGGGCCACCAAATCAAGGTAGCCGCACCGTCGTGGTCGTCCTGTGGTTACGCCGTATTCACGTCCGGTGTCACGCACAAATTGATAAAGTTCGCTTTGGCTTTCTTCGTTGAATTCGGTGGGCATTGGACCGTTCCCAACTCTTGTGGAATATGCCTTGAACACGCCCAAAATCCTGTCCAAAGCCCTAGGACCAATTCCTGCTCCTATGGCAGCCCCTGCGGAACAAGACATGCCGGACGAAACATAAGGATAGGTTCCGGAATCCAAATCCAAAAGAGCACCTTGCGCTCCTTCCATAAGGATTTTTTTGCCTTTCAATTCTTGCATCTTTGATGTGATGTTCACGCTCATGGAAAGAAGTTTTTCCTTGTATGGTTCAAGAAAGTCCAAGTCCTCTTGTTCCAGTTCTTCCATTTTTTCTTTCCATGCAAGGTCAGCAAGGCGGATTCCGTCCCTGTCGCTTTTCATGGAGTAGGTTATTCCGATTCCTCTGCCTGTTGTCCCTATGGGCTTTTTACGCTTGGCATCACGTTCTTTGTCCAGTTCCCTGTAGCGTGGAAGGACAATATGCGCTCGTTCAGAAATAAAAACCCTTCCTTCCCAGTCTATTCCTCTGTCTTTCAGCATGGCAAGTTCATTGAAAAGAGCTTCCGGGTCTATGACCATTCCTGTTCCCAAAAAAACGGTTTTGCCAGAATATAAAATTCCGGAAGGAACCAAATGAAGGGCGTATTGTTCCCCGTCAATAACGATTGTGTGACCTGCGTTCGCTCCGCCGGAATATCTTACGATGGCATCTGCCTCGTCTGCCAGAAAATCGACAATTTTACCTTTGCCTTCATCACCCCACTGGGCACCGATGACAACAACATTCATATGCAAAACCTCCAGCCAAGCGACACTTTTGTGCGCAACATTGCTACTATATCATAAAAGCGGGCGAGGGGCAACCGACTTTATTTTTGCGGTTATCATGGGCGTGTATTCATTCTTGTTGTTTTCTTTGCTATAATGACTTCATGGATAAAGCGGCACAGTCTTTTGACTATTTTTTCTCTGTAATCAAACGTCTTAGAGCTCCGGACGGTTGCCCCTGGGACAAGGAGCAGACACCTCTTTCCCTTAGGACGGATTTGATAGAAGAAGTGTTTGAAGCCTCCGAAGCTATTTCAGACAGGGATGTTTTGCACACGCAAGAAGAACTTGGGGATGTAATGCTGAACGCCGTCATGGTCGCATATATGCATGAGCAGAACAAAGATTTTTCTGTGGCGGATGTTTTCTTTCAGGTGGCAGAAAAATTAGTTCGTCGCCATCCCCATGTTTTCAAGGATTCTGAAGGTTCTTCCCAAATGACAAAGGATGTAAACAGTTCTGATGAAGTTCTTTCGCAGTGGGACGCAATAAAACGTAATGTAGAGGGCAGACAGGCAAGCTCTGTGCTGGACGAAGTACCTAAAGGTTTTCCTCCTTTGCTTAAGGCTTACAAGCTCCAGAAAAAAGCTGCAAAAAAAGGCTTTGACTGGAAGCATGTTCTTGAAGTCAAGGCAAAGGTTTACGAGGAACTGGAGGAAGTAGATCAAGCAACCGCTTATGTGCAGGCGGAACAAAAAATTAGTGCAAACAACGGCGAACAATCCAAGCCTTTTGTGCAGTCTTGTCCGCAACAAGTGAACGAGGCACAGCTTCATCTGGAAGAAGAAATAGGGGATTTGCTTTTTGCCGTGGTGAACTTGGCAAGGCATTTGGGAGTAGACCCTTGTGTTGCGCTTGCAAGAACCAACGCAAAATTTTGCAGGCGTTTTGGTGCAGTAGAAAAAAACATGAAAGCCGCCGGAATCCCCATGGACGCAAACCATTTGGCTCAGATGGATTCTTTCTGGGAAGAGGCAAAACAAAATGGCCTTTGAGAAAGAAGTTGTTTTGTACACAGAAAG
>JAZSMM010000241.1:0-1781 GCA_045535895.1 Treponema sp. | reverse complement strand
GCTCCATTATGCCAAGAAAATGGCGTGCAGTCTCTGGTTCTTCCACGGCGCCGTCCTGTAGTGTTTCTATAAAGCCCTTTATCGCCGTGATTGGGGTTTTTAGTTCGTGCGAAACATTGGCGACAAAATCTTTGCGTACCCGTTCAAGCCGCTTTAGCCGTGAAATGTCCGTGACGACTAAAAGGTAGCGTTCATCTGTATTGATAGAATCATTTATCTTGACGCAACGAACAAGTACAGAGCGGGGAGCATGTTCCGCGGCAACTGTTTTTTCTTCGGATGCGACAAGTTTTGTTTCTATTTCTGTCTTGTTTGCTTCACCGCAAATGAGTTGCTTTACAAAATTGATTATCTCTGTGTTTTTAACTACCGCTACAAGAGCGTCTTTTTCTTTTAGGTTTTTGACATCCCCCACCAGAAAAAAAGACATGGCGACATCATTTAACTGTAAAATTTGAAAATCCACATTAAACACGACAATGGCTTCTGTAATACCGGAAAAAACAGTTTGCAGTTCGTCACGCTGCTTGGATATATCTTGTATGTTCTTTCTGATTGTCTGGCTCATGCTTGTAAAAGTTTTTGCAAGCTCCACAAATTCAACAGGAGAAGATATGTTCGGAGAATATTCAAAATCCCCTTCCTGGTAGTGCCGTGCCGTTTCTTCCAGTTCATTCAACGGATTCAGGACTTTGCCTGCTATTAAAAAAGAAATGACAAGCACAAAAGAAAGGACAATCAATACTGAAATAATGCTGTCGCTCCTAATGGAAGAGGAAAAAAATGCGTTCTCCTGAACGGGAATAGAAAGTCGCAGGGCAAGATTCTTCCCCAGGTAATTAAACGGTATGGCGTAGTAAATCAAGTTTTGATCATAAATTGTGCTGCGTCTTATGGCGCTTCCTTCCCTTCCAGACAAGGCTTCTTTTATTTCTTCACGGTCTATGTGGTTTCCGACCATGTTCAAATCCATGTCGGAATCTGCGATAACAGTTCCGTTCTCGTCCACAATAGTAACCCTGAACGCAGGGTCGTGGGAGGCGGTGTATTTTACAAATTGGTCCAGTGTTTTGTATCCTGCTTTCTTTAGTTCTTCGTAATTTTTCGGTTCATTCAGGAGAAGGTTGTTTTTGTTTTGCATCAGGTTTTCCAATGCGTAGGCGAAAGTACGTAGGTTTTTTTTCGCTTGGATTACAGAAGTCCTTTCCAATGCGTTCAAACTTATGACAACAAAAAAAATAAAGCCAAAGCAAAGGGTAAGCCCGTTTACAATGAAAAGATAAAACGGCGTGGAAAGAGTTTTTTTCTTAATCTTTTTCATCCGCAACCTCTTGCTCTTCTATCATTCTATAGCCAACACCACGGACTGTTTCTATGATGTTTTGGAACAAAGAATTTCCTGTGGCGTCCACCAACTTTTTTCTTATGTTAAGAATCTGAACGTCAATGGATCTTTCGGTTGCAGGATATGTTTCCCCCTTTATGTCGTTTATGATTTGCTGCCTGGGGAAAACTCTTCCAGGGTGTTTTGCAAGGTGAAGCAAAATGGCGAATTCCGTAGCAGAAAAAACTATTATTTTGCCGTTATAGGAAACTTCAAATTTATCTGGAATTATCTTTAGACCGTGAACTTTTACCGTTCCGTCTGGTTCCACATTGCCTTTAGAATTGCCCGCTGCTAAACTACCTTCTTGAACACGGCGCAAGACGCTGCGAACCCTGGCCATCAGAACCTTTGGAGAAAAAGGTTTTGTGATATAATCATCCGCTCCCAAGTCAAG
>JAZSMM010000029.1:0-6216 GCA_045535895.1 Treponema sp. | reverse complement strand
ATTGATGACAAGAGAAAAAATTGGTAAGTTGCCTGTTCTTGATAAAAGCAATCGACTTGTTGGAATTATAACTAGAAAAGATTTAGTTAAGGCAGGACCTTCTGCTGCGACAACATTAGACATGTATGAAATCAGCTATCTTCTTTCAAAACTCAAAGTAGAAAAGGTAATGGAACGCAATGTTCTTACTGTACAACAAACAGAAGTTGTGGAAGAGGCCGCCAGGGTTATGGCGGATTCTGCTGTTGGATGTCTGCCTGTTATGAAAGGAGATTTGTTGGTTGGCATAATAACAGAAACAGATTTGTTCAGGGCTTTTATAGATATGTTTGGGGCCAGACATGATGGTGTTCGTGCTACTTTCCAGTTGGAAGAACGTCCAGGGATGTTGGCAAGTCTTGCCCGTGCAATTGCAGATAGAAACGGAAACATTGTTTCTTTGGTGACATTTGAAGGGGACGATATGTCCAAAAAAAGATGTACATGCAAAGTAACAGGTATAGACAAAAAACAAATGGAAGAGATTCTTTCTGCGGCTAATTCTGTGATGGAAGATTTGAGGTAATTTTTTGAATTTGAAAAGCGCATCCAGTTTAATTGGATGCGCTTTTTTTATTTTAAAGAATTATTTTGTGTTTATTGTAATTTGCTTTGTTTGGGTTTCTGCCTTTCGCGGAATATTCACAGTTAATACGCCGTTTTCAAATTCAGCGGAAATATTTTCAACGTCGATGTCCTGTGGTAAAGAAAATCTGCGGCAGAATGAAACCGAATTCCGTTCCCGGACAAGCCATTCGCCTTGTTTTTTTTCTTCCGTTTTTTCTTCTTTTTTGGAAGAAATAGAAAGAACTTTGTCTTTCAGATTTATTTCCACGTCTTTGTCCGAAAATCCGGGCAAATCCATGTCTAGGATGTACGAATCTGCGGTTTCCCTTACATCTGCTTTTGGGCTGAAAGACATTCCTTTTTCAGTAGGAAGAAAGTCCGCAAAATTCCTGTCAATTACATCAAAAAGATCTGATGTAAACCTTGGGTTGAAAAAAGCTAAAGAGTTCATGTTTTACCTCCAAAATATTTATTTGGTTAAAATTTGTCTGGTTTGCTAGACTTATATCATTAAGCAAAAAGCGTGCCAAGATTTTTGATACAGATTTTATTTTTTGATATATTCTAAATCCTTGTGTTAAAAGAAAATAGCAAAGCATATATAAACAAAATTTCATTATTTCCTTTGTGTGGGGTTCTAAAGAAAAGAAAAAGGATAAAAAAGCCTTACATGCTTTTTGTGGTAAAACAAAACGGTATATTTTGATTCAGCTGATGACAAAAAAGGCAAAGAAATTGTATCAAAAAGGCTCAGGCGTTAAAAATTTTATTTACAATTGTCGTGTTGATTTTTTGACAAAATGCGGTGTATTATTAAAATTGATGGATATTACCTCAGAAAATCTGTTGGTGCAGTTTTTGCGTTCTCAATGTAATGTTTTTATGGTAGAAGATGTTCTCCATGGTTTAGCTTCTGTAGGACTAAAGGAAAAAAAGAGTGACGTGGTGGCTTTTTTGAATGCATGTCCTCTTACCTTTCCTTTGAACGGCAACATTTACATTTCCAAAGCTGGTGTCTTTACAAATGCGTTGTTTTCAATAAAACCATCCAAAATGGAGTTGCAGCAAGGTTTTTTGTTGCCCGGCCACAGGTGCATTCCTTTTGTTGATTCTGAAATTCCTTCTGGCATGATAGATTTTGTGTATAACGATAAAATTTTGCCGCATAAGGTTGTGAATTTTTCTTTAAACGATGCACTTTCTTTTTTTGGCTTGTTTGGCGAGGAGTATGCATTCCAATATATCATGTCAGATCCCGCCGTTGACAGCATGAATCCTGCAAAAACTGAAGATGACTCTTTTACTAGAGTAAGCCTTACTGTAACGGATTTTTCTGAAGTGTATAAAGAAACAGATTTTCAGTTGGGCGACACTTTTTTGGCAAGTGTGGTGGACTGGGACAAATCTATTGTTGCAGTCCAGCCTCTGCATATTGAAAAAAGTTCTCCTTTTGAACAACTTCCTTTGGACAAAAAACGTCTGGAATGGTATTCCTCTCTTGAAGATTCATTGTTGGAAAGTTTTGCTTCTTTCGGTCCGGGAACATCTATTGACGACCAATTGTCAAAAGTTTTTTTTGCGTTCCGTAGCAAATTGTGTGTTCCATATTGCGGAACGATAGAGCAGTTTATCCGCCAGTCAAAAAAAATAGGGATAGAGTCCTATGGCGTGGAAACCAGATTGTGGTTTAAAGGTCAGGATGTTCCTGCGATTGGTGCATGGATGAATTCGCAAAAACCTGAGTCTGATTTTTTATATGGCATTGTCACGGGTTCTCCGCAGGAGTTTCCTTTGCTCCAGTCGGTTTTGGATTCATGGATTATGGATCAATTCTACAGGAAAAAGGACAAGGATGAACTTGTTCTTGAGGACCTTTTCCCGGAAGGATGCATTCTACGTGAAAATGAAACAAAGCGTTTAAAAAAAGAAATTGCAGCAAGAAAGGAAGCAATAGGAAAAACTTACAATTGGTTTGCGGATTTTGAAGTTGCAGAGATTAGATATAGCATTCTTAAATTGTACAAACGAATTTCTTCTCTTGTGTATGAAATCGATTCTGCTTATACTGGTTTGGAATCTTTTCCGCAGCAGCCGTTGGTTATCTTAACTCAATTGTTGAACCATTCCAGATTTATGTTGGAAGTTCTTTTGAATGAGGAGGAAATAAAGTCAGAGGACAAGGCAAACTTTACTGCTTCGGTGGAGGGAATGGAATACAATTTTGAAGAAGTTTATGGGGAGTTGAAATCCGCAATGGAAGAATACCAGAAGAAGACTTTTAGACTGTCAAGAACAAGTAGATAAAACAAGGAGCCAGGAGGTTTAAAATTATGGATCCAAAAGTTGACATATGCGACTTAATAAAAAAAGGTGGTGTGTATTACAATGTGCAGGGAACAACGGTTTCTGAAGTTTACAAGGAAATATGTTCCCAGTTGTCTTTGCCTGAGAATATTTCCACCGACTTGCTTTATAGCGAGCTGATTAAACGTGAAGAAATGATGAGTACGGCAGTTGGCAACGGAATTGCAATTCCGCATCCAAGGCCGTTGCTGTTGTCAAAGCCGGAGTCCCAACGGATAATTTTGTGCTTTCCAAAACAACCTTTGAACATGAATGCACCGGATGAACGGCTTGTTTCTGCGCTTTTTATTTTGCTCACAAGCAGCCGTCAAGACCATCTTGCGATTCTTGCAAAGTTGGCTGATTTGGTTCAAAAGGTTGCGGTACGGCGTGTTTTGGAGGAGCAGGCTTGTGAAGAAGATGTTCTGGCTACATTGGCTCAGAATTGATTTGTTGTGTTTGTGCTGGTTTTGCCTATGTTTTTTCCTGCGTATAACAGTGCCTATAAAAACTTGGAGTTAGTCCAGTACATTTTTTGAATGTTCTGGAAAAATGGAATTGATTTTCAAAGCCAAAGTTGTCTGCTATGACAGAAACCGGTTTGTTTGTGGCTATTAATTCAGATGCCGCCGCTGCAACTCTTGCGCGAGTTAAGTATTGGTAAGGTGTCATATTCATTTCAGAACGAAAAATCCGAATGAAATGTTCTGCGGACAAGCCGAATTTATATGCGACGGTGTTTATTGTCATATGGGTGTTGAGGTGTGATAAAAAATACTGAACCGCATTCTGGACAAGAATGTGTTGTGATTTTCTGTCTGGATTTATTGGGCTAGATGTGTTTTGTGTTCCTGCATACCATTGAAACAAAAGGCTAAGCAAAAAGTGTTCCGCGGATTTCTGCATGCCGGGTTTGTCTGAGCGTGACAGCCTGAGCAATTCTTCAAAGAAAAATTGATTTGTTTGGGGGATGGTTTGTACGGTTCTGCAACTTAAATTATTTTGTAGGAAGACCTTGATTTCTGTGTCTTTTTCTTCTGCCAACGAGAACAAGACGGCGTAATAAGTCAAAGGGTTGGTTGTGTTCTTGGGAATTATTGAATGGAATTCTTGAGGACCGCACAAGAAAAGCGAATGTTGTTCAATAGAGAATTTCGCAGTATTGGACAGAAAATATCCTTCGCCGTCTATAAAGAAATGAACTTCATATTCATTGTCGTCATGGGCATGGTAGCGACCATGCCAAGCCACTTTTTCGCTGCTTGGTAACTTGTATACAAAGGTTGTTTCTTTTATTTCCATTCCAAACTCCTTTGATAAGAGATTTTAATTATATCAGGAAAATACCAAAAACAGAATATCAATTTTAGATATATTTTATCAATTTTTTGTATTTCATTCGGATAAAAACTGGGATATGGTTATCAAGATGAGATAGTTTTTCTATATTAGGAGGTATATTGTGAAAACTGTTGCAGGAGTGGATTTAGGTACACAAAGCATGAAAGTTGTTGTGTATGATTTTGAAAAAAAAGAGATGGTGTGTTCTGCCTCTCATCCAATAGACATGATTTCCGGCAATGACGGAACAAGAGAGCAAAAAACAGAATGGTACGATGCTGCATTGAAAATTTGCTTTGGCAGCATTTCTTCTCAAATAAAAAATACAATTTGTGCAATAGGTGTTTCTGGGACGCAGCACGGATTTGTTCCGTTAGATGCGGATGGCAATCCTTTGTACAATATTAAAATGTGGAATGATACGTCCACCACAGAAGAATGTAAAATCATAACGGAGAATGCAGGTGGAGATGCTGCCGTTGTCGCAGAGGTAGGGAATTTGGTTCTTACTGGTTTTACAGCTCCAAAAATTCTATGGCTAAAACGCAACAAGCCGGATTTGTACAAGAAACTGAAATACGTGATGCTTCCGCATGATTACATCAACTTTAGGTTGACTGGAAATTATTGCATGGAATATGGTGATGCATCTGGAACTGCATTGTTCAACCCAAAGACAAGGACGTGGTCTGAAAAACTTTGCGCCGCCGTGGATGCGAACCTAAGGAATTTGCTTCCCGACTTTGTGCCATGTGACCAACCTTGTGGATATGTTAAAAGTGACATGGCGAGTGAGCTTGGAATTCCTGAAGGAATTCCTGTTTCTGTTGGTGGTGGCGACAATATGTGCGGAGCCATGGGAACAGGTGCTGTCGCAGACGGAGTTCTTACTATGAGCATGGGAACATCCGGCACTTTGTATGGATATAGTTCAACTGCAATTGCAGATCCTTCTAATGGTATATCTGGGTTCTGTTCTTCTACCGGTGGTTGGCTGCCTTTGTTGTGTACCATGAATTGTACTGTTGCTACCGAAAATATTCGTGCTTTGTTTGGTTTGGGGGTAAAGGATTTTGACGCAGTTGCCGCAGAAGCTGAAATTGGTTCTTCTGGGGTTGTTGTGCTGCCTTTTTTTAACGGCGAAAGGACACCAAACTTGCCAAATGGACGTGCCAGTATAATGGGGCTTACGCTTGCTAATTCCGAAAGAAAAAATATCTGTCGTGCTGCAATGGAAAGTGCGGTTTTTGCTTTGCGTGGTGGATTGGATTCTTTCCGTGCTTTGGGGTTTGCTCCAAAAGAAATAAGGCTTACTGGTGGAGGGGCAAAAAGTCCTTTGTGGCGGCAAATGGTTGCTGATATTTTGGGCTTGCCGGTGAAAATTCCTGTGGCTTCAGAGACGGCAGCTTTTGGAGCGGCATTGCAGGCTTTGTGGTGCAAAGAAAAGATGGACGGGAAAAACACAAACATGGAAAAAATCTGTGCTGACCATATAGAACTTGATGAGAAGTGTACCGTTATGCCTTCAAGCGAAAGTGTTGCAAAATATGAAAGTGCATATGCTGAGTATGTCAAATACCTTGATGCGGTTATGCATTTGTATAAATAATAAAAAGCGGTATAATGGGCAAGGAGTTTCTTATGAGGAAAAACATTCTTATTTTGGGTGTGCTGTTGGCTGTTTTTATGTGTTCAAGTTGTGCGGAAAAATCTTTTAGAGAATTGGCAGAAAAAAAAGATTTGGAAACAGGAATGGCGGTTGCAATCGGGGATTTGTTTGTTGAAGAACATATAAATATCCTGAAAGAAAACTGTTCGGTTTTGGTGGCGGAAAACTGCATGAAATGGGCTACTGTCCGACCTACAAAAAAATTGTGGAATTGGAGCAATATAAACAACCTTATAAGTCGGTGGCCAAGCGGTCTT
>JAZSMM010000147.1:0-6087 GCA_045535895.1 Treponema sp. | reverse complement strand
TGAACCCGTTGACACAAGACTATTTGACACAACCTGCCTTTTGTGGCGCCAACACGAATTCTCGAACGGATTACACGGCAGAAATTCCTGCTGGAACATATGCTTTCGTCCAATGGTCGCAAAAAGAAAAACTCCGTTTGGAATCTGTTGCAGAGACCCTTTGGCTTGAATGTTTGTGGCAAGAATTTCAACCCAAGGACAATACTTTGTATTTACGGGAATTGCCCCACGGGGATTTTTCAATGTTTCAACTTTTCAGGGAAATTTTGCCTGATTAAATGCTAGATGACATAAAACTTGTTTTTGTGCTAATATGCATTGCAATTTTATAAATTATACAAATGGTTGCGGGGGTATTTTAATGAAAAATGCTTATGTCAAGAAGGTCTGGGAGCAGGTTCAAGCAAAAAATGCAAATGAACCTGAATTTCTTCAGGCTGTGCAAGAGGTTCTGGAATCACTTGAACCAGTAGTAGAAAAAATGCCTGAACTGGAAAAACACGCCATCTTGGAACGCATGGTAGAACCAGAGCGTGTCATAATGTTCCGTGTGCCATGGGTGGACGACTTAGGAAATGTCCACGTCAACCGTGGCTTCCGTGTCCAGTTCAACAGTGCCATAGGTCCGTACAAGGGAGGCATTCGTTTTCATCCTTCGGTCAATTTAGGAATACTGAAATTCCTTGGTTTTGAACAAGTGTTCAAGAACAGCCTAACGACTTTACCCATGGGAGGAGGAAAAGGAGGCTCTGACTTTGACCCCCACGGGAAATCCGACGGAGAGGTCATGCGGTTCTGCCAATCTTTTATGACAGAACTCAACCGCCACATTGGAGCGGACACGGATGTTCCTGCAGGAGATATTGGTGTAGGTGGTCGGGAAGTTGGCTATATGTTCGGTCAGTACAAGCGGCTCCGCAACGAATTCACTGGAGTCCTTACAGGAAAAGGTCTTCAATTTGGCGGTTCCTTGATTCGTCCAGAAGCAACAGGATACGGTTGCGTTTATTTCGCTCAGAACATGCTTGCAGTTAAAGGCATGGACTTAAAAGGCAAAGTTTGCGCAGTTTCTGGTTCTGGCAACGTGGCGCAGTTCTGTGCAGAAAAACTGATCCAACTTGGAGCAAAGCCTGTTACTCTTTCGGATTCCGCGGGATTCATCTACGACCCGGATGGAATAACCCAGGAAAAACTTGAGTACGTAAAAGAACTTAAAAATGTAAGACGTGGAAGAATAAAAGAATATGCAGAAAAATATCCTTCCGCAAAATATACAGAGAAGGCCCGTCCTTGGTCGGTCAAATGCGACTGTGCTTTTCCCTGCGCAACCCAGAATGAACTGAACGGGGACGAAGCCAAAGCCCTTGTCGCAAACGGTGTACAATTGGTGGCAGAAGGAGCAAACATGCCTTCCACTCCAGATGCAATCTCTACATTCCAGTCAGCACACGTGATGTTTGCTCCAGGCAAGGCCTCCAACGCAGGTGGCGTGGCAACGTCCGGTTTGGAGATGAGCCAGAACTCAATCCGGCTTTCATGGAGTCGTGAGGAGGTCGATGAAAAACTCAAAGGCATAATGAAGAACATCCATGACAATGCATACGCAGCCGCCAAACAGTTTGGCATGGAAGGAAACTATGTTGCAGGCGCAAACATAGCAGGATTCCTTAAAGTTGCGCAGGCAATGATTGCCCAAGGCATTGTCTGACATTCAATTGCAACAGCAAAAAAAACAGCCGCTCAAAATTTTAGTGCGGCTGTTTTTTTATTTAGCGGTATGGATTGTGTTCCACCCAAACCAACTTGTCTATGTCAAACCCCAAAGAATCCGCTATTTCAAGATACTCTGTTTTAGTGGCTTCCGGCAAAGACGGCGTTCTGCTTAGAATCCATAAATAATCATAATTCTTTCCAGACACAAGAGCGCTTTGATAATTTGGATCCAACGCAATCACATTGTATCCGCTGTAAAAAGGTCCAAAGAAAGACACTTTCAAAGCTCCTACGGCTGGGCTTCCTTGGAATTTTGCCTTGCCAATGGATTCTTTCCATTCGTCCTTGACATAATTGTAGCCACGATTTTTAACCCGAATGCTTCCATCGTCGTTCATGGAATATTCGGCGGTCACATTGTCCATGTTCTTTTCATGGACAAAATCAAAACGTGCGACCTCATACCACTTGCCCAAATACCGGTCAACCTCAAAGTCTGCCACCGCCACAACATTCTTTGGTGCAGATTGACAACCAAAGCACGCAAAAGACAAAATCCCCACGCACATGACCAGTCCACAAGCCATTGTTCTTTTTTGAGAAATCATATTTCTCCTCCTTGAAACGTATAATTTAAGTTTATTAGGTGCAAGCACAGAATTCAAACGGCGGGCCACTTGAACGCAATGGACACGACATATTGATATTTTTTTGAAAATCTTGTAGTATGTCGCAAAGCGTAAGCTGACAAAGCATCAGGAAAGGCGTATGCAACGCCACAGAAAGCGCGCATCGCAAGCCTGCATTAATCCATTTGCGCTGGGCTCAATTGTGCGCAAAGGATTTTTATGGAAGAAACAATCACATTCGAAGACTTGGGCTTGGATGAAATTTCTCTTGAAGCAGTAAAAGCAAAAGGATTTGAAAACCCTACCCCAATCCAAATTCTGGCGATTCCAAGGTTGCTGCAAGGAGAAGCCAACGTATTAGCACAAGCCCGCACAGGAACAGGAAAAACGGCGGCATTCGGTCTGCCCTTGGCGCAAACCATTCGAGAAGACAGCGGAAAAATTCGTGCGATAGTTTTAACTCCGACACGTGAACTTGCTTTGCAAGTGTGTACGGAAATAGACTCTTTGCACACGGGCAAATTCCCCAGACTGACCGCCGTATACGGAGGACAAGGCTATGGCGACCAGTTCCGTGCATTAAAGAAAGGCGTGGAGATTGTAGTGGGAACTCCCGGCCGCATACAAGATCATCTTGAACGGGGTTCACTGGACATTTCCAAGATTGACTATTTTATATTGGACGAAGCCGATGAAATGCTGGACATGGGTTTTATCGACGACATAGAAGCCATTTTTTCCCAAGCAAACCCGGACAGTCGCATCCTTTTGTTTTCTGCGACAATGCCACCACCAATCTTAAAAATAGCCGCAAAATTCATGGGTGAATATGAAATCGTGGAAGAAGAGGCAAGTCCAGAAACGCCCGTCCTGACGGAACAAAAATATCTTTTCATAAAAGAAAAAGACAAACTTGAAGCAATCGTCAGAATCATAGACATTTCCCCGGATTTCTACGGGTTGATATTCACCCAGACAAAGGCCGACGCAGACATGTTGACCCGCCTGCTAGACGAACGGGGCTACGAGGTTGCGGCCCTTCATGGCGACATTTCCCAAATGCAACGTGAAAAAATTCTTTACCGCTTCAGGATAAAGAAAACCCGCATTCTTGTTGCCACCGACGTGGCTGCAAGGGGAATAGACATAGAAGGTCTCAGCCACGTAATCAACTATTCGCTGCCTTTCGACAGTTCAACCTACATACACCGGATAGGCAGAACGGGACGTGCAGGCGCGAAAGGCGTGGCGATAACGCTTGTACGCCCAGAAGAAAGGCGCAAATTGGAACATTTAAAACATGCAATAAAAAAAGGTGTTAAAGGGTCGTTGGAAGAAATGGAAATTCCGTCGGTAAAAAAAGTCATAGAAGCCAAACGGGAACGTCTTTTTGCCTCTGTAAAAGAATCCTTGGAGACAGGCACCTTTCACAAAGCCGAAGAAACAAATATTTTTGTCCGCATGGCAGACGAACTTTGTGAAGAAAAATCGGCACAAGAAGTGTTGGCGTCCGTCCTCAAAACTTTTTACGGAAGGCAGCTGGATTCTTCAAGGTACGGGAACATAACCCAAATTCCCTTGCGCAACAACAACGAAAATCGTTCCTCGCGTGGTGCAGGTGTCTTCAGCGACACAGACCAAATACGCATCTTTGTGCAACTTGGAAGACGTGACGGATTTTCCGCTAGGGATATAGCGGACTTCTTTAGCGACTTGTTACGGATTCCATTTCGACAGGTGGACAGAATCGACGTGGCGGAAAATTTCTCTTTGGTCAGTTTGCCAAGAAAAGCAGGTATTTCAGCTTTGGAAAAATCAAAGAAAGACAAGTCTCTGCCGCACATGCATATTGACACAAAATCAAAGGACGACGACTTTTTCAAAAGAGGTGCGTTGAAAGCCAAAGGCCGCAAATTCTCCGAACATGAAAACGGTCGCCGTAAATTCAGCGACGCAGGACATTCCGGCAAAAAGAACGGTTACAAGCAAGACAGGGCTTCAGGAGCGGCAATGTACAAGCGCAAGCAACCGTAATTTATCCGGGTCAGTCGTGCATGCATTATTTTCAATCATTTGCTAGTGTATGCGATGTTTTACACAATACAACATTTTTTCCCTGCAAATCATCTTGACAAAAAAAAAGAATATGTTAGAATTGAATCATTAAAAAAATAACGAATGCAGAGGCTTTTGTTATGAAAAATAATGTTGTAAAAACACGCATAGACAAACCTGTTTTTTTCATGTCGCTACAGATGGGCGTGACCATAATCCTTCTTGTGGTGATAACCCTTTTTACACTAAGGAATCTTTCAGGTCTTAAATCTTTTATAAACGAAAGAACCCATGCATATGCAAAAGACATTGCATTTCAACTTGCATCAGACATAACAACGGAATTCAATTCCAGAAAGATGAGCATGGCCGTTGTCGCGGACTCCTTGAAGAACACCGTCCAAACCTCGAATACAGAGGAACTCCAGGAATTCCTTGACAGAAAAGAAGCCCTTTCCGTGTTTGACGAATTTTTCTTTGTCGGGATAGACGACATACACAGCGAACAGGCGGCATCCCCATTGCCATCACTTCCACATTCCATCGTACTACCCCACCTAAAACTGTTCTCGCATGAAAGTGATGTCCACGACCACACATGCATCCATTACGACGGCAAACACAACATATTCTATACGCAGCAGATATCCGACGGGCAAAAAACCATGGGGATGCTGATTGGTATACGGCACAAGACAAGAGTCCAGGAGATGATTCAACCAAAGGCATTCAACACCCAAGCTGTGAGCTGCATAATAGACAGTGGCTGCAATGTCATCATCGCACCACAAGGATATGACGGCGGTGGTCTTCCCGACATGGTAAGAGCCAACAACGACAGCCAACAAATTGCCGTTCAATTGGAAACACTAAGGGAATTCGCAAGCAGGCAGGAGCCTTACACAACCGAGGTGGACACAATACGCCACGGAAGACTGATGTTGGTCTACACACCCTTGGGTATAAACGACTGGGGACTGACGACTTTTATACCATCCAGCATTCTTAGGGGACAATCCGACACATACATTTTCAGGACCCTCGTCACAACAGTGGTTTCCATTGCTGTTTTCTTGCTGCTTACAATACTGACCTTTTTTTCATACAAGAAGAACAAGAATATGATGCAAAGAGTCGTATTTTCCGACTCCGTCACTGGTGGCCTGAACGACGCTGGCTTTAGGATTCAATATCACGAAAGTGTTAAAAAAAGCAGTCCAAACACCTACTGCGTTCTTCTTATGAACATAAAGAATTTCAAACTTATCAACGAGCAGTTCGGCACGGAAGAAGGCGACAAAACCCTGCGTTATATCTATGCCACAATCAAAGAGTGCCTTACAAAAAATGAATTTGTTGCTCGCACGGAATCGGACAACTTTTTCATCTGCCTGAAAGAATCGGATCCCAAAATCATCAGCGAACGGGCGGAAGGGATTGTGAGCATGATAAACGGAGTCAACAACGACGACGAAAAGACACCGTACCACCTTGTGGTTCACAGGGGAGCTTGCATAGTGAGCGAACCACAGCAAAAAATATCCATAGTGCAAGGACACGCAAAAGCGGCTTACAAGGTTTCCGTGCAGCAGAACACAGAAGAGTGCATCTTTTACGACAAATCCTTCACAGAAAATAAACTCAAAGAAATTGAAATAAACAATATGTTCGGGGCGTCAATAAGTCGGAT
>JAZSMM010000187.1:0-7202 GCA_045535895.1 Treponema sp. | reverse complement strand
GACAGACTATGGAACGCAGGGTTCCCTGTGGTAGGCCCAAAGTCCAAGGCGGCAGCCTTAGAAGCCAGCAAGGACACCGCAAAAAATTTCATGCAAAAACATGGGGTTGCATGCGCTCAAAGCAGGACCTTTTACAATGTGCAAGAAGCAAAAGACTACATCTTAAAACATGGAAGTCCAATTGTAATAAAAGCGGACGGTCTTGCAGCAGGAAAAGGTGTTGTTGTAGCGGCGACAGAAAAAGAAGCCTTGAGTGCGGTGGAAGAATTCATGACAAAGAAAACATTGGGCAACGCCGGAAATAAATTGGTCATAGAAGAATATCTCCAAGGAACAGAAATTTCTATTTTAGCGGCCGTTTCTGTGACACCAGAAGCGGCTTCCACTGGGAAGGCATGTATTGTTCCTTTTCTTCCAGCCAGAGACCACAAACGCCTTTTGGACGGAGCAAAAGGTCCAAACACAGGTGGAATGGGAGCAGTAGCCCCGTTGCCAGATGTGACCTCCCAGCAACTAGACGAATTTGAAAAAACTATTCTACAGCCCACATTGAACGGAATGATTGAAGAAAAAATGGATTACAGGGGTTTCATTTTCTTCGGACTAATGCTTACAAAAGAGGGGCCTAAACTACTTGAATACAACGTACGTTTAGGAGACCCTGAGACACAGGCGGTACTTCCTTTGATGGATTTTGACTTTGCGGATTTGTGCAAAGCTATAACAAACGAAAACCTGAGTGCGTTCAATTTCGCATGGAAACCAGGCTTTGTCTGCGCCCCTGTTGTGGTTTCCGGAGGGTATCCGTTAAAATACAAAAAAGGTATTCCTTTGTCCCTGCCAGAACACACTGATTCCAGTGTAAAAATTTTTATTGCAGGTGCCCACATTGACAGACGCAACACAGGTATAGGGCTTGTAACAAATGGAGGGCGAGTCCTTGCCACGTCAGCTTATGGTGACACCCCGGAAAATGCAAGGGAGTTGGCTTATTCCACAATGGAAAAAATATTTTTTGATGATATGTTCTTTAGAAAAGACATCGGACTTCCGGGAGCGGCGGAATCAGGCGAACTGTAAACTATTCCGCCTTGCCAAAAGCCATTTTCTCGTAATCAGAAATCGGTACGGGGCGAGAATACACAAACCCTTGAACCATGTCGCATTTGGCCTTGCGCAACAAGTCAACCTGCCATTCTTGCTCAACACCCTCAGAAACTGTCTTCATCTTCAGTTTTTGTGCCAAATTTATAACGCTTTCTATAACGGACGTTCCCCTTGAAGAAGCGTTCTCTGGGTCAGAGAAAAAACCTCTGTCAAGTTTCAACACGTCTACGGGAACGGACTTCAATATATTCAAAGAAGAATAACCACTTCCGAAATCATCCAGCGAGCAAGTGAATCCAAATGAATGCATGTCACCAATTACTTGAATCAACAAATCCATATTTTCAAATATGATGGTTTCCGTAAGTTCTAGTTCCAGATATTTTGAAGGAATGTTGTATTGTGTACATATGGATTTGAAATTTTCTAAAAAATCAATGCGGTTGAGGTAAGCTCTGGACAAATTCACAGACACGGTGTGCGGTTCCAAGCCCCTGTCAATCTCAGAACGCAACATCTTGCATACTTGTTCAAACACATACAAATCCAACTTGAAAATAAAACCGTTCCTTTCAAACAAGGGAATAAATTTGTCGGGGGAAATCATTCCCTTTTCAGGGTCAAACCAACGCACAAGAGCTTCCGCCCCGCTTACAGTGTTTGTTGTAATGTCGTATTTGGGTTGCACGTAAACAACAAATTCTCCATTAGCAAGGGCTTCTTCCATGCGGTTTTCAATACGCTTTTCTTCATGCAACCTAAGCCTGTCTTGCTCATGGAAAAAAGCACAGCGCATCAGGCTCCCTTGCATTTTCTTTGCAGTATTCAAAGCTATATAAGCCCTGTCTTGAATTGAAAGCATATCCAAGGACACGTCCTCTATTGCATATATACCGGCCGTCATTGAAACAACATATTTGTCGTCCGCCACAAGAGATGACAAATTCTGCGTATTCATTTTGTCTACCAATAAATTTAGTCTTTCACTAAGTATGTCGTCCGAATGGTATTTTAAAAGCAACACAAAATCATCCTGCATTGCCCTGGCGGCGATTTCCCCGGAAACAAGAATGCTTTTTATGTGGTTGTACACGTACCAAAGAACACGGTTTCCTGCATCATATCCGTATGTGTCGTTCAGAATTTTCAGATTGTCGATGTCCAATATCACCAAGGCGTAACAATCTTCTGGCTTTTCCTGCAATATACTTTTCGCTTCATACATGAACCAAACATTGTTGCCTCCACCGGTAATGGAATCATTGAAAGCAAGTTCATATAGCTTGCGTCTGTTGTTTCTGTACAACAAAGCAAAAAATATGCCCAAGCCGAACACAAAAACGACCTCCACAATGGCAAGCAGTACAGTAAACTGGACAAATTCGGTGGAAACCTTTGTCAAAACAACAGAAGGAATCATTGTAAAAAGGTAGCAACCATTGAAAGACATGGGACGATAAGCCGCATGGTAGGAATTCCCGCCAATCTGCATTTTCATTACACCAGAGTCGGAGTTCTTTATGTCCTCTTGCAAATCGGAAAGCGAACGCCCATTATAAAAATGCTGCGGTCCCAAAGACCTGAAAAGGTTGCTGCCGAACGGATAAAGAGAAGGAATGTTACGGCCTGTTATTATGCTTCCATCCTCGGAAACAAGGAAAGAAAAACCGTCTTCATCTGAACCATCCAACGAAAGAAGATGCTCCAAAGAGGCCAAGTCATAAACACCAAGCAAAACTCCTGCGATTCCATCTTTTTGTTTTACAGGAACGCTGCACACAAAAATTTCTTGTTGGTCCACACGGGATTCATGCAAAAATTCCACGGCATCTTCACCTGCAAGCGATTTATGGAAATAATTGCGTCCTTTCAAATTAAACCCTGAAACCACGTGACCATCACGGGTAACGACTACAGCGGAACCATCTGGCAGCACCAAGTCCAACCGTATGGCACCAACAGAGGCGACCTTTTTTTTTAAATATTCAAAGATGACATCCGAGAATAAATTTTCAGAATTGTAAAAAACAGAACTTATTTGTTCCAAGGCAAGCAAATTGCTTTTCATCCGTTCTTCAACCAAGTGGACGGACTGCATGGACACATCATCCAAATGCAACGACGCATCTTCATCAAAAATTATAGATATTTTTTTGAAATATACGACATACAATGAAATAACAATCAACAAGATAACACAGAAAGCTATGATAAAAGGAACAAGTAAAGATTTATTCCTTCTTCGGTACAAACTGCTAGTGTCCATAAAAACTCCTAATCCAGTATAACACCGCAACTTGTAAACCACAAGGCAATCATGGACAAGAAATTACCACAAAATATTTAAAACACTTATTTTCTCTAATATCTCAAGCCGATTTGTTACCAACCGCCGGAAGCACCGCCACCACCGAAACCGCCGCCGCCGCCGCTAAAACCGCCGCCGCCAAACCCAGAACGGTTTCCGCCAAATGTAGAACCGCCAAAATTCGTATTCGGCATAAAAACCGTACGATTTCCAGACTTCCCTCTTTTTACAGAAGACGTTATCCCGGCTGTTACAATCATAACAAAGACAGCAAAGAAAAACAGTGCTATCACTATGGAATCCTTGTTCGAAGAAGAAGTTCCGCTAGAAACAGAACCGTCGACAAGCTGGGCGTTCTCTGTTGCAACTCCTGCCATGTTTTTTATTCCGGCAAGAATTCCTTCGCCATAGTTTCCATCCCTAAAATGAGGTGTTATCACATTGCGAATTATCAAGCCGCATTTAGCGTCGGTAAGCAAACTTTCAAGCCCATAGCCTGTTTCTATACGCAACTGCCTGTCCCCAACAGAAACAACAAGCAAGGCACCGTTGTCTTCTTTTTCTTGCCCCAAAGCCCATTTTTCTGCCACTTTTATGGAAAAATCCTCTATTTCAGTGCCATCAAGAGAATCAACTGTAAGAACCGCCATCTGGACACCCGTCTGATTGTTCAATGCAACCAAATATTCAGTCAGTTCGCTTTCTTCTTGTGCAGAAATCACATTTGCCATATCCAGAACCGGTCCTTTCCAGTCCGGAACATCAATGCAATACAAACCAAGACAACAGAACGAAAACACAAAAAAGGCAAAAACTTTGCGAAAACAAGAAAAACTCACATCCATTCCGCGTCCTCCAAAACAACCAAACCATTAGGCAACTCATCAGGGTTTTCTTGCCAGTTGTCAGGAACAGGAAAATATTCTTGCAGAAGTTCCCCGCATCTTTCAACGGCCCTTATGAATGCACCAGTGGCATCCTCAGTCCCTAGACCTTCCGCCAAATCCGCCGCAATCAGATTCCATAGTTCCATCGAAATCTTTTCATTGATTCCACTGTCCGCAATGATACGAACCTCTCGTTCCATATAGGACACAAAAATCAATATTCCAGAGCGGTTTTGGGTTGCATACACGCCGCTTTCCACAAAATGACGCAAAGCACGGTTGTACACCGTTTGAATTCGAACATCCCTAGGAATGATTAACCTGTCTATCGCAGGGAAATTTGCAAACCAAAAAAGCAACGCCACAAGCCCAAAACAAGTTACTCCATAAAAAGCAGGCATATGCCAAGCGGATGCTCCCCACATCAGTTTGTCCAACACGACTTGAAAAAAATCGGCAAGCGGAAGCAAAACAACAAACACAAGAACACCAACCAAAAGTGCATAAAACAATTCATATGCAGAATATCGTGCACTTTCCGCCGTGACAGCAAGAGCAATCTCTCCAGTCGTTTTGTCTTCGGCTTTCTTGACCGCTGACTTTATCTTTTCAAAAGATTCGTCATCCAGTTTAAGCCTTCGCAACATATCCGCTTTTCTCATTCAGGCAAACCTCGCTTATCTTTTACTAGAAAGAAACTTTTGGTGCACTTTGGGCATTGCTGTCAGCAGAAAACTTTTCCTTTTGGCGAAACCCGCTCATGTTTGCAATTATGTTCTGAGGAAATTTTCGGATGAACGTGTTGTACGCAGTCACGGCTTCGTTATATCGACCACGCTCCACAGTTATTCTGTTTTCCGTTCCTTCTAGCTGGTCTTGCAAAGCCAAAAAGTTTTGGTTGGCCTGCAATGCTGGATAATTTTCCGTAACGGAAAGCAAACGTTGCAAAGCCCCGCCCAAGGAATTTTGGGCCTCTTGGAATGCCTGTAGTTTTGCAGGATCATCCAAATCAGAAGCAGAAAGTTGGATTACACCTCCAACTTTAGAACGAGCTTCTGCAATGTCGGAAAAAACCTGGGACTCGTGGGAGGCGTAACCTTTAACTGTTTCCACAAGATTGGGAATCAAATCATATCTACGCTGGTACACGTTTTGAACCTGTGCCCATGCACCAGACACCTGCTCGTCAAGTTCCACCATTTTGTTGTAGTTTCCACTGTAAAAACTACATCCAGCCACACAAACAACAACAATTATTCCGATGACGACAAGTAGCACCTTTATTCCGCTTTTCATAAAACCTCCAAACTGTTAAATAAAATATACTTAGTTTTCTTTGTTCACGGCAAGTAGCCCCACGCAGGAGAAAAGTCAAAAGGAAAGTTCATCAATCAAGTTGAGTTCCTCTTGTGAAAAGCAAATGTTTTCTATTGATTTAGCATTGTCCAAAATTTGTTGAACTTTAGAAGCCCCCACAATAACGCTAGTAACAATTCCATCCCTAAGAATCCAACTTACAGCCATTTGGGCAAGTGTTTGTCCACGTTCTTTGGCAAGTTTATCCAAACGTTGTAATTTTTCCAATTTTTCTGCTGTAATATCTGTTTCCTTTAAGAATCTTCCGTCCGTCCGTATCCGACTGTCTTCTGGGATGCCGTTCAAATATCGGTCGCTTAAAAGCCCTTGGGCAAGTGGACTAAAAGCTACAATCCCTTTGCCTAGTTTTTCGCAGGCAGTTTTAAAGCCATTTTTTTCAATAGTTCTATTCAAAATTGAATAGTTGTTTTGGTTCACAACAAAAGGACATTTCAACTCATCAAGAATTTTTGCGGCTTTTTCCATGGTATTGCAATCATAGTTTGAAAGACCTACATACAAGGCTTTTCCGCTGACAACCGCCTGTGACAATGCGCTCATTGTTTCTTCCAAAGGGGTTTCCAAATCCATCCGATGATGATAAAAAATATCCACATAATCCAGACCCATGCGCTTTAAACTTTGATCTAAACTTGCAAGCAAATATTTACGACTACCAAAATCGCCATAAGGACCTTTCCACATTGGGTAACCGGCTTTCGTGCTTATTACAAGTTCATCACGATAAGAAGCAAGATCTTCTTTCAATACACGGCCAAGATTTGTTTCAGCACTGCCGACAGGAGGTCCGTAATTATTTGCCAAGTCAAAATGCGTGATTCCATTGTCAAATGCGGCAAGACACATCTTTTTTATATTATCAAAACAGGACATATTTCCAAAATTGTGCCAAAACCCAAGCGACACCGCCGGCAACTTCAATCCACTTTTTCCACATCGAAAATAACTCATAGACTCATAGCGCCCGTCATCTGCCAAATACATAAAACCTCCTGATTTTTTTTAGCATATCATTTACAAGTATATAAAACAAGCCAACCACAACAAACTTAAAAAGTTTACAGCCTTGACTTAACCATTCTATTTTTATACCATTAAAAACATTATGGAAATATTACAACTTGGCGATGAGTTGCTTAGGCAAAAATCTGAACCTGTAACAGAAGTCGATGATGAAATTCGCAGCCTCGCAGAAAAAATGTTTGAAACAATGGAAAAAGGAAAAGGGGTTGGACTTGCAGCCCCTCAAGTGGGAATATTAAAAAGAATGTTCGTTGTCATTGCAGACGATGAAGTCCGTAGAGTTTTTATAAACCCTCAAATCATCGCAACATCTTCAAAAATGTGCGACTATGAAGAGGGCTGCTTGAGCATTCCAAATGTATGGGAAAACATCTCAAGACCAGAGAAAGTAACCGTACAAGCCTTAAATGAAAAAGGCCGTCCTTTCACGTTAGAAGCCGACGGTCTTTTAGCTAGAATAATCCAACATGAAAACGACCATTTGGATGGCATACTTTACA
>JAZSMM010000267.1:0-2581 GCA_045535895.1 Treponema sp. | reverse complement strand
ATTGATGTTGTTTTCCCCATGATAAGCAAATTTACAATAGATTCGCTTTTGCCGGAAAGGAAATTCAAAGTGTTTTTTGTTTTGATTGCCGCTTTGTTGGTGATGTACCTTTTGCGGCGTACATTCACTTGGTTTGTAAATTATTGGGGGCATTATTTTGGCACTCTTGTAGAAGCCGACATGCGTCGTGACGTTTTCTCCCATTTGGAAAATCAATCTTTTACATTTTACGACAAGCATCGTACCGGCAAGTTGATGTCCAGGGCTACAACGGATTTGTTTGAAATCACGGAATTAGCTCACCACGGACCGGAAGATTTTTTGATTTCAATTTTGACATTGTTGGGTTCTTTTTTCTTTTTGTTGAAAATCAGGTGGGAGCTCGCTATAGTCGTTTTTATCTTTGTTCCGATTATAATCGCAATTACAATGGTTTCTCGCCGTTCCCTTTCTGAAACTTCAAGAAAAGTAAAAGAAGCAACCGCAGAAATTAACGCCGTTTTGGAGTCCAGCATTTCCGGGGCAAGGGTAACAAAAGTTTTCACCAACGAAGACTATGAAATGGACCGCTTTGAAGAAGGAAATGATTTGTTCAAAAGTGCAAAGAAAAAATTTTACAAACATATGTCCAGTTTTCATGCAAACATAGAGTTTTTCAGCAGTTTGCTCAATATTTTGGTTTTGGCTGTTAGTGGTTTTTTTATAATGCAAGGCAAAATGCTGATTTCTGATTTGGTTGCTGCCAATTTGTTTGTTGCAGCTTTTTCTTCCCCAATCCGAAGGTTGGCTTTTTTGGTGGAACAATACACAACAGGAATGGCTGGGTTCAAAAGATTTTTGGAAATAATGGAAACGGACACAAGCGTGAAAGACGTTCCCGGCGCAAAAGAAATTTTTTGTGCAAGAGGAAACATCCGCTTTGAAAATGTAAGTTTCTCTTACACAGACGGAATCGAAGTCCTAAAAAACATAAACCTGCAAATTCAACCCGGTCAAAAATATGCTTTGGTGGGACTTTCTGGTGGAGGGAAAACCACAATATGCAATCTGTTGCCACGTTTTTATGAAGTGACAGAAGGGAAGATTCTTCTTGACGGAATTGATATAAGAGACATCAAGTTGAAGTCCTTCCGGCAGCAAATCGGAATAGTTCAGCAAGACGTTTTCTTGTTTGCGGGAACGATTAAGGAAAATATCGCATATGGAAAGACAAATGCCACGGACGAAGAAATAATAAATGCCGCAAAACTTTCAGAAATTCACGACGACATTATGAAAATGCCCCAAGGATACGACACGCTTGTTGGGGAACGTGGGATAAAACTTTCCGGAGGTCAAAAGCAAAGGGTTTCCATTGCAAGGTGCTTCTTGAAAAATCCGCCAATTCTGATTTTGGACGAAGCAACTTCTGCGTTGGACACAGCCACGGAACTTAAAATTCAAAAGGCTTTTGACATGCTTTCAAAAGGACGGACGACATTGATTGTCGCGCACAGGCTTTCCACAATCAAAAACGCAGATTGCATTTCCGTTGTTGCAGAAAAGCAGATAAAAGAAACAGGAACCCACACGGAACTTTTGCAACTTAACGGAATTTATTCAAGGCTGCACAACGGAGTAGAAACAATCCTGTGTTGAATCAGTTTTTGTAGCTTCTAACGATTGAATCGAAATATTCCTTGTTTTCGTTGTATGCATTGTCAAACACAGTAAGGCTAAAGACAGAATACCTGTCGGCAGAACTTTTGTCTATGATTTTGAAGTCACGTGAAACGGCGTTTTCGTTCGTAAGCCAATAAAGTATTTCCAACTTTAGGTTGTTGGATTTTTGATTCACCTTTCTGGTAGACCAGTCCGCGTAAGAACCTTGCGAACTCAAGGAAAAATTGCGGCAGAATGAATCCAATATTTCCTTTGTTGTTGTGTTTGTTGTGTTTACGGAAAAATCGGACATAACAAGAACGGCCACGTCGCCTAGCAAAAACATGTTTTCCGCGGCTTGAGTCCATTGGTCGTCTAGCAGGACTTTTTGCTGTTTGTATTTTGTTTCTGCGTTGGGTTTTTTGTGTCCGGAAAAAAAGCTGCGTTGTTTGTCGCGCATGGGAAAGGGAAAGTCTTTGAATTCAAAAAATGACTGGTCGTCGGACGAAACAAGAGCTCCAACGGTAACAAGATCAAAAACAGTGTTGCCGTCCGAACCAGTTATCCGGCTTAAATTGAAAATAGGCACGTCAAAGGAATATTCCATCGTTACCATTCCACCAAACTGCGAAAAATCTTCCTTGCTTTCTGCTTTGCCTTTTACGATTTTTGGGTCAAGGTTTCTGCGGCGGGCAGAAAATTCGTAAACCAAGTCATGCAAATAGTTTACGATTTCAGTGTCGTCCCCTTCAATATTTGAAAGAAACCGTTCGCCTGTAAGTTCTGTATAGTCCACGTTTGGATTTACGGTAAAGAGAATGTCTATGGACTTTGGGAAGCCGCTGCGTCCGCTTCCGGCTCTTGCCGGGGCGTTTTGCACAGGATATTGGGGGGAAAAGAAGCGCATTGCGTAAGTTGCCTCGTCATAGTACAAAAAACC
>JAZSMM010000326.1:0-4233 GCA_045535895.1 Treponema sp. | reverse complement strand
GTACGAACATCGTTCTACAGTTTATCCTGATGGATTTTATATTTCTGCTGTTGGAGAAGGGGATTCCAAGTTAGAGGCGGAACTTGCGGCTCTTGCTAACATTTCCATGTACTTCAATATTAAAACTGACGTTGCCAATGCCCTTGAACGAACAATGATGGAATTGGACGGCAAGAACTACGATTTTTCCAAACAAACAAATGTGAACGAAAGCACAAAGGTAAGCTCTTCTTCCGAGTTTTTCGGCGTTCAGTTTGCGGAGTGTTTTTTTGTGGACGGGAAATACACAACCCTTGCATACATTGAACGAGAGTTGGCGTTTGATGTATACCTTCAGCGAATAAAAGATGCCGCATCCAAGTTGGAATCCCTTTTGATTGTGGCAGAAGATTACAACAATCCTCTTTCCGGGCTTGAGGCCGCAGAAGAAGCTGTGCCCATTGCAAATTATGCCGCAGAACTTATGAAAATGGCACGCATCGTCAAAAAATCAAACGACAGGATTTTTGCGTCTACGGAAGGTCTTGTACAACGTTCATACACAGCAAAAGAAATTTGCAGTCAAAATCTTGTGTTCCAGTTGGTTGTGCAGAACGACTACGAGAACATGGTTTACACAACGATTTCGGATTTACTGGAAGGTTCTGGCTACGCTCTTTCTTCTACGAATGGAACTTGCACCGTTCCTGTTTTGGTGACTGTTGAAAAAGAGGAAAGTGAGGCAGGTGTTTTCCTTTATTGCAACCTTGTAGTAAAAATTGCGGACGGAACGGGCAGCGACTTTTTTTCCTATTCACGCAGTTTTCCAAAAAAAGGCGGGAAAACCCAACGACAGGCTTACAACAGAGCTTTCCAAGCCATTCAAGCAGAACTTAATGCAACATTTATGGCGGAATTCAACGCACGGTTAAAACGCTAGCTGTGGCTTGAAGATATATGTTTTATTGGAGGATTTTAGAGATGAAAGTTTTTGCAAAGGCTTTTTTTGTTCTTGTAGGATTGGTTTTGTTGGTTGGGTGTGCAAGCACGCCGGAACCTGCAACTTCGGCAGCACCGCCTGTTTCCAAACGTGTTGAACGGGAAATGATTGACTGGAAAAGTGCTTCTATCGGTGGGGAAATCCCTGAATGGGTTTATGCAGCCGCAGACAACGACCAAGTCGCTCTTTCGGCTTTGCCGCAGTTTGAAGGAAAGTTGATTTTCTTTGCAGAAGACCAGGGAAAGAACTTGGATTTGCTCAAGTCGTGGGTGAACAACTTCAATGTGCAGGCCGCCCTTTCAAGGCAGCTTAGCAATTTTGTAATTGCAAAATTTGGCGGCGAGCAGAGTGGCGACAAAAACTCCGAAGAAGTACAAATGTATCTAAACGAATTGGTTTCCGCTTGTTCCAAGGCGGAAATAAACGGCTTGGCGAAAGAGTTGGACTTCTGGGTGAAAACCCGCTACGCAGACAGCGACATGGACACAATCGACGACGTCTACCAATATTTTGTTGTTTACGCCATGGACAAAGAGGACTTTCGTTTGCAACTTGACAGAGCTTTGGGCAAGGTAGAAGCAAAAACACAGGCACAACAAGAAATGAAAGAAAATGTTTTGAGTGCCGTTGTGGAAGCGACGATTTTTGCGGAAAGTGCTAATTAATTTTAGAAAATTTATTATACAGGAGAGTCATCGTGAAGAAAATCTGTTTGTTCATTGCTTTTTTTAGTTTGGTTGTTTTGAGTTTTCCTCAGCAAGCCATGGATGTGGACAGAGCCTTGGATTCTGCGGTTGCAGAAATAAAAGCGGCGGTGCCATCTGGGGAGGAAATAGCAGTGTCACGTTTTGCTTCTGATTCTCCTGAACTTTCCGAATGGCTTGCAAAAGAAACTGAGTCAAGGTTAATCAGGACTGGAAAATTCAAACTTTTGGAACGGAACGCAAAGAATTTGAAAATCATTGACGCAGAAATGGACTACCAGTATTCCGGCAGCGTGGACGACAGTTCCATGGTGGAACTAGGCTACAGGCTTGGAGCGAAATACTTGGTCTACGGAAGTTTTGAGCAGTTCGGCGGCTTGATGCAGCTGACAATAAAAGCCACAAGCGTAGAAACAGGAGAAATCCCTGTGATTGCGTCATTTTCTATAGCGTCTTCTGCAAAGATAACGGATTTGCTTGGTGACCAAAGAGCATTGAATACAGCCGAAGACTTTTTGGACATGATAGCACGATGTCAAAAAAAACTGACAAGCATTGAAAGCGACAAAAACAAGGAAATCCAAAACGTCACTTCAAATATATTCTCAAAGTATCAAGAAGAAATAAACACTGCGACAGCCGTGGAAAAAATGCCATGGGAAAGCGAAGCCGAATACAGGACAAGCATTGAAAAAAACGTATCTGTGATAGAAAACAAACGTGACACGGAATTAAGTGGTGTGGAATCAAAAGTGAACATAAAGTATGATAATCAGCACAAAATGGTGGAATTACAAATGAACAAGTTGATTGAAAACTTGCAGAACACTTCGTTTGTAATCAAAGGCAGTTCTGTGCAGGTTTTGCTTGGGCAATTCAACGCAGAAGCCAATCCAAAAAACTGGCCTGTTAGCATAAAATCCTTGGATAAACTTGTAAACTACACGTACAACGGCAGACGAACGGTAAGTGATGCGGATGTGAAAACGGAATATTTGGCAATGGAAAGTGCCAGAAAAAACGATGCGTTGGAAGGAGAAATTGCTTACAAAATCGTAAAGGGTGCGAGTTCCTTGGATTATGAGATAAAAATAATCAGCGTACGGGTGAACAACTTGGAAAACGGAACAACAATAATAAACGAAAGCGTGAACCAAATGATTGGCGGTACGAGTGCAAATGCAAAACTTTCCGGGAAGTCAAATTACGAAAAACCGGCTAAAACAAATTCAACGCCAAAAGTTCAAAGAACAGATTCAAATGATTCTGTTGCATCTGTAAAAACAAGCTCGGCTGCCTCGGTATCTAACGGAATAGCTGTAAACCCATTTTTGGATTCCAATTGGGACTACCAAAGTGACTGTGGCGGAAAAGCTGTTGTAAAAATAGAAAGAACGCTTTTTGAAGGCGAGGAATTCGATTCGTTTAAAGTCAGTGGCCTTACGGGAAATCCAAGACCAGGAAATTATCAAGAGATTAGTTATGCAACAAGATATGTGGTTGAAGAGTTTTTGAGCAACGGTGATACTATTAAATTTAAGGTTGTTGGAGATGGGAAGACGTACAGACTTAGATTCAGGGTTTATGCTTCTGACAATGACTATAATTCTTGGGCTGATTATGCTTGTAGCTTTACCACCTCAAAGGGCAAGGTCAAAGAAATAACAATAAATTTAAACAGGTTGATCCGTGAGCCTTGGACCGACAACATAAAATACGATAAAAACAAGGTTGCAGAAATTCATATAGCACCTGAAAATATTACAGCAAAAAAAAGCTGGGACTTTGAGATTTTTGATGTAAGAATTTATTAATCAACGTAAAAGCTATTGCAAAATAAAGTTAACTGTTTTTAATACAATACCAATGCTTTCTATCCCAATCAGACAGAAAGCATTATTTTTTTAGTTGAGTTTAATTTGAAGATACTGCTGAATGTATTTCTTTTGCTAAAGATGTAAAACAAGGTATTTTTGATTCCATGAGAAATATAATAGCGTATTTATTTGTTTTTATAAATAGTGTTAGAATTTTTCATTATTTCATTAAATCTTTGAAAGTTTCGTCACATATTTTATTAATGGCTTCATTTAGAAGTTTTTTTTGTTTTTGTAATAAATTTGCAATTTGTATTTCTTCTGAATTTTCTTTTTGAACTAAATCTTCTTGTAATAGGTCTGAAGGTGTTACAAATAATGCTTTTGCTAATTTGAGTAATGTTTTATCACTAACCCAAGTTTTGCAATGTTCTATGTCAGACAAATATGGAAGAGAAATATCTGCATTTTCTGCTAATCGTTCTTGAGTTAAATGTAATTCTTTGCGTTTCTTTCTTATGTTGTTAGAAAGGATTTTTCGTAGTGATAAATCTGTTTCTATTATATAAGAAAGAAACAAGTCGGAGGCCAAGCGGTCTTAGGAAGACAATTAGAGCTCCCAACTCCTTGGCTCACAGAACGACATGGCTACGATCCGACTTGTTTCTTTCTTATGTTGTTAGAAAGGATTTTTCGTAGTGATAAATCTGTTTCTATTATATAAGAAAGAAAC
>JAZSMM010000306.1:0-3633 GCA_045535895.1 Treponema sp. | reverse complement strand
CATTCGCTGCATTTTGGATTGCGCGCCGTGCAAATATAACGCCCATGCAAAATAAGCCAATGGTGGGCGTGCTTCATGTAACAGGCCGGGATACGGTCAAGCAAGTCTTGTTCCACGTCTTGTGGCGTTGTTCCGTCAGAAAGACCAAGCCTGGGGCTTATGCGCAAAAGATGGGTGTCCACGGGCATGGTTGGCTCTCCGAACACAACATTAAGGACGACATTGGCGGTTTTCCTGCCCACTCCAGGAAGCCGCTGCAATTGCTCACGATTGCAAGGAATTTGCCCGTTGTATTCTTCTACCAACATACGGCTAAGTTCCATTATGTGCTTGGCCTTTGAACGGTACAAACCAATCGACTTTATGTAGCCAATAAGTTTTTGTTCCCCCAGGTCCAACATCTTCTGTGGAGTGTCCGCCACCGCATACAAAGAAGCCGTGGCTTTGTTCACACTTTTGTCGGTGGCCTGTGCAGAAAGAACCACGGAAACAAGCAATGTGTACGGATTTGGAGCGGAAAGCTCGCTTGCGGGTTCTGGGTTGTAAGACTTGAACCTTTCAAACAACTTGACTATTTCTTCTTCATCCAAGAATTTAACCCAAGTTTTTCTTTCCGCACACATAGCCCCACCATGATTATGCTTTTAAAACTTTTTTGAGGGCTTCAGTTTTGTCCGTCTTCTCCCAACTAAATTCCGCCCTGCCAAAATGACCGTAGGCGGCAGTCGCTTGGTAAATCGGTTTTTTCAAATCCAATGTTTTGATTATGCCTGCCGGCGTACAATCAAAAACTTCTTTTATTGCATCTGCAATCACACTGTCGGGAACAACACCTGTTCCAAAGGTTTTCGCCATAACCGAAACAGGAAACGGAACTCCAATTGCATAAGCCAACTGGACTTCACATCGTTCGGCAAGGCCTGCTGCCACTACGTTTTTTGCGATGTAGCGTGCCATGTAGGCGGCGGAACGGTCTTCCTTTGAAGGGTCTTTGCCAGAAAAGCAACCTCCGCCGTGCCGTCCCATTCCACCGTATGTGTCCACAATGATTTTGCGTCCGGTAAGACCTGTGTCACCAAAAGGACCTCCCACTACAAAACGTCCGGTCGGGTTCACAAAAAATTTAGTGTTTTTGTCCAGCAGTCCTGTAGGTTCTAGCACAGGTTTGATAATCTCTTCTATCACACTTTCCTTTATAGTATCATAGGACACGTCATCGTCGTGCTGGTGAGAAACAACAACTGTGTCTATTCGCACCGGCTTGTGTCCTTCGTATTCGATTGTGACTTGACTTTTTGCGTCTGGCCTAAGCCATTTCAACTTTCCGTCTTTACGCAAAGACGTTGCCTTTCGCAGCAAGTTGTGAGAATACATAATGGGGGCAGGCATAAGCTCCGGCGTTTCGGAACAGGCAAAACCAAACATCATGCCTTGGTCGCCGGCACCTTGCTGCCCTTCGTATTCGGACAAACCTTTTCCTACAACTCCCTGGTTTATGTCAGGCGACTGTGAATGAATCATGTTCAGTACCGCCATAGAATCACAGTCAAGTCCGTAAGCAGCGTCTGTATAGCCAATTTCACGGGCGATATTGCGTGCAACTTGCTGCACATCCACAAAAGTGTTTGTCGTTATTTCACCACCAACAAGAATCAAAGCTGTAGAAGCAAATGTTTCGCAGGCAACATGACTTTCCGGGTCCTGGCGCAAGCATTCATCTAACACTGCATCAGAAATTTGGTCGCATAATTTGTCGGGGTGACCTTCTCCAACGGATTCTGATGTGAACAAATATTTGTTTTGGTTCATAAAATCTCCTGTCGTTGTTTTGTCCATTAATTTAATAGATAATAATATCATACCTTCAAACGGGTTTGTTGATATAAAACAAGAATTTTGCTTTTGTTTTGTTTTTTTTATTGCAAAAACTCTAAAATTACTATACCATATTGTTCAAACATAGTACACTAGTTGTGTAGACATAAACACAGACGGAGGATATATGGCTTTTGATAAAAAGTATTCAGCAGATCAAAAAACATGCAAGGTAAAGTTTAAATTTCCTGCTGAAGCGGCGGCCGGAGCTGAAAAGGTATGGCTTGCCGGTGACTTCAATTGTTGGAGTAGCGTTGACACTCCAATGAAAAAACAAAAAGACGGCGGGTTTGCTGTGACTTTAACCCTTGAAACAGGTCGCGAATATCAATTCCGTTATTTGTTGGACGGCAAGCATTGGGAAAACGACTGGGATGCAGACAAATACATTCCCGCTCCATTTTCCAACACCGACAACAGTGTTGTCATAGTCTAATTGATTCATTGCAAAGCAACAAACACAAAGCCTTCTGCCAATGTTTTGGCGGAGGGCTTTTTATTTATAGTTTTGTCCATATGAAAATAGCAATTACGTATGAAAACCAAGAGATTTTCCAACATTTTGAAAAAACACCAGCTTTTTTAATTGCAGAAGCAGCTTTTCACGGGTGCGGCTCTCATTAGTTGCTTGGCTTTTCTTGTTCGGAACTTTGCAAAACAAAATCCAACTCTTGGCCTATCCCAATGTCAATGGAAAGATTCCCGTCTTTTACATAAACCGTCCGGCTTATCGGTGGTTTGGCCAAATCGTCTTCCGGCACAAAAAGATTGAATTCCTGGGCAATTTTTTCCACGGTGAACGACGCCTCTCCGTCTTCCGACAAGTCGCCGCTATAAACCCCTTCCGCCGCCGTAATTGAAATTGGCAACCCCAGGAAAACGGTCGATGTCTTCACGGCAAAAGTTCCGTCAGCAAGACAGGTCATGGTGTTTTCAAGTTCAATACCACCCAAATCCAGTTTGTTTATCCAGACAGTGTCTTGTATCTTTTTCTTGCAACCGAACGTCACCAAAACCATAAAGAACACAAACATTGTCGTTGCGACAAAAAGCGAATTCATTCTACGTAATTTGTTCATACAAACCCTGCCTAATAAAAGTTTCCAGTTTTAGTATTTCCAGTTTTAGTATAATATTACAAAACGAAATTTTCCACTACTTCCAAGACAACAAAAGACCCGAAACGAAAAGTTCCGGGTCTTTCAAATCAATGCCAACAATTAAAACTTTAGCTTGTTCAACTTCCAAATGTCCGCAACATAATCCTCGATTGTGCGGTCGGAGCTGAATTTGCCGGAACGTGCTATGTTCAAAATAGCCTTCTTCGCCCAGTCGTTGCGGTTTACATAAGCGGCGGCAACCTTTTCCTGTGCCTCAACGTATGCGTCAAAATCAGCGAGGACGTAATATACGTCAGGTCGCTGTCCCTCTATGCCATACACCAAAGAGTCATAAAGCTCCTTGAAAAGCTGGCAAGTTGGATCATATGTTCCGTCAACAAGTTGGTTCATAACTTTCGCCAAAGCAGGATTGCGGTCAAGATATTTTTGCGGGTTGTAACTATGTTCGTTTTCAATCTTGATGATTTCATCGGAGGTAAGACCAAAAATAAAGGCATTTTCTGCACCGGCTTCTTCCACAATCTCAATATTTGCACCGTCCAAAGTTCCCAAGGTAAGAGCACCGTTCAGCATGAACTTCATGTTACCAGTACCAGAGGCTTCTTTTCCGGCAGTGGAAATCTGTTCGGAGACATCG
>JAZSMM010000068.1:0-3341 GCA_045535895.1 Treponema sp. | reverse complement strand
ATTGATTCGTCCGTTATGGCATTCCCACTGGAAAAACACCCTTCAAACAGCAGAATTGAATTGTTCACGGAAGTCCCGAACAGCACAACCAAGGCTATCACACTGTATATGCTTAGCGGGTATCCTGTAATCGCAAGGCATACCATCCCCCCGGAAAAAGACGGAGGAATGGTAACCAAAAGCAGGAATGGAATCGAAAACGATTGGAACTGCGCCCCCATGACCAAGTACAATAGGACCAGCGCAACGGCCAGCAAGACCAACCCATTGGAAAGCATCTGGGACAACTCCACTTTCTCAAGGGAAACAACGTTGGTCAAAGGAAGCCCGCCAAAACTCGTATTCTCATCGGCTTGTATTAGTTTGGAGTCCTTCCTGTTGTACCTGTAAAGCGTCTTGTCGTTTTCCTTCGCTTCTAGTTTTCCAAGCAACCGCAAAGGAATGTTCGTGTTTTCAACCGGGATGCCCATGTTCTCCACGTCTTCCTTTGTCGCTTGTTCCGCGTCAGCCATACGGACCAATATTGGAACCTGCCGACCTTGTAGATAAAACGGAGAGGCTTCTATCCCCTCCAAATTCCCGTACACAACAGACGCAACATAGGAGGGGTTTGCGGAAAGCCTGGAACTTATAACCCTGTCCGGGGAAAATATGATTTCCTTGACCTTTTCGTTAGGCGTTATGATGCTGGCATTTGTCTTGGAGACATTCAATTCCAAATCGTCCAAGTTGTCCGCCGTGACCACATAAACAGAATTGTTGATGTCAAGAATATTGGACAAAAGTCCTTCGGCTTCAACGGGGTACACGTCGTCATGTCTTTTCTTGATTTCATCCAAAAGCCGGGAGCTGGTTGACCTTGATGTCTTTGTCAAATTGACAGTGACCAAGACGGAATGTTTTCTCTGTCCGGGTTCTGCAAGTCGCAGGAAGTCGTCTTTTTCCACGCCGCCTTGGGCGCAAACCGACACAACCTCGTCGTCGGCCAACAAAAAATCGCTCAAGTCAAATGTCTCTTTTTCGATTTGCTCCATCGGCGTACCGAACGGAAAATCTAGTATTACATCAAGTTCGCTTGTGCTTGTTCGGGGCAACAGCTCGAATTCCATAAAAGGAAAGACGACCATCCCAAGGATTGTGCAGGCGGCCGCAGGAATCAAGGCAAGGATTTTGTTTCTTAGAATCTTCTGTAAGACCGACTCGTAACAGTTTTGAGCGTTTTGCATGAAAACGGAATCGGTTTTTAAGTTCTTTTGGGCTGCCGTAAGTTTATGCACGGCGGGAATGTATGTCAGCGAAAGCATGCACGACGTGACTATGGAACAGACAATTGACACCGCCATGTCAAAAAAAAGTTCTCCCAACAGTCCGTCCAGAAAAAAGACAGGAAGAAAGACGACGGCTGTTGTCACTGTTGAACTTGTGTTCGATTTTGCCACGGACATGACGGACGATATGATTTCATCATTGTTTTTTCTTGAATCCAGATGGTTCAAATTCTCCAGAACAACCGCACCGCAGTCCACAACCATTCCAATTCCTATTGCAATCCCGGAAAGAGACATCATATTTATCGTGCTTCCTGAAATGCACAGGACCAGGACAGAGACCAAAGCACAAACAGGGATTACACTGGAAAGCAAAATAGCGGACTTCCATGTTTTCAAGAAGAAAAACACTACGCAAAACGTGACCGCAATCCCCATCCCGGCTGCAAGGCACAAAGACAAAACGGAATCCAAGACCACAGTTGAAAGGTCTTCTGTTATCACAAAAGAAAAGTCATCCCCATATTGAAAGGCCAGATCTTTCAGTTCCTTTCTTATCGAACGGGACAAATTAATTGGGCTGGCATCGTTTTTCCTTGTTACCCCCACCTTTATGCATTCTTTTCCGTTGTACAGGAAAAAAGACTCTTTTTCCGCCGCACCATACCTAATGTCCGCAAAATCGGACAAAGCCATCGTCCGTCCGTCATACAGCGAAACAGGAAAGTCTCTTATGTCTTGGACAGACTTAAAGACTGAGGAAGTCTTCACAAGGTGTTCCAATCCTTTGTCCTTTATGGAACCTGCCGGATATTCCATGTTGCCATCTGAAATTTCAGCTGCAACATCGCCTATTGACAAACCTGTTGAAAGCAAAGATTTCTGATCCACGGCAATGGTTACCTGTTCCGTCTGACCGCCATAAACGCTTACCTTTGCACAACCTTGAACACGCTGCAGTCTAGGTTTTATGTCTTTTTCCGTTATATGCCTTCCGTAAAGTAAATCATTGTCTTCTGGTATAACCGCCACGCAGACAGTGTCTTTCGTTCCGGTGTCGGCGGTGACAACAGGCTTTTTGCAACCACTTGGCAAAACTTGATAACATGTATCAATTATTTCACGGCATTCCACCAACGCAATGTCGCAGTCGCTTCCCCAGTGCAGTTCCAACGTGACAAGAGACACGCCGTCCCTTGTTACGCTGGTTATAGTTTTAAGACCTTTCAATGAAGAAAAGGAATCTTCCAAAGGTATTGTTATCATTTTTTGCATGTCATAGGCTGACAACCCTTGATACTCCGTTGCAACAACAAGTTTCCTGCAACTTATTACGGGGAGCAAGTCCACGTTCATTGTGTAGGCACAAAAACAACCCGCAAAAACCAAAGCAATGACTATGGACAGGACGGACACTGGATGTTCCACGGAAAAAGAAACTATTTTTCTTGTCATGCCTTGTTGACCTTGCAGACAACATCCGCCACCATAAAATTCCCCAAGTCGTCATGCAGTCCTTGTTTTATCACAAGAGTGACTATTCCCTGCCTCTCCTTGTTGCGTACATCAACAAGGCATCTTATCAGGCAAACTTTTCCATCAAAGAGCGACGGATTCGGGAAATTGGCTTCGACCAATCGACACACATCTTCATCGGCTTGGGTTTTCACAATTGCCATTGCCTTTATGACCAGATCACAGCAATTGTTTGTGGACGACAACTCTATGTTTTCCATTGCACTGAACCTGTCCACGCCTTCTGCATGTTGCGACACGGTAAACAACAGAAGCATTTCTGTTTGAACGGTGTTGTCCCCTGTGGTTGCGGGAAACTCCACCACATCGAACACAAGACTGGAAAAGGGGTTTTCAGGTTCCAGCAAATCATAGCCCTCCCCGTTTCTTACGAGCGCACCAACAAAAGAAACAGGTCTGTCGGACTCGTCTTCAAAGACAAGGTTGTAACAATCATCTTCTCTTGTCTTGTTGCCAAACACATCGGTAATGCCTTTCAGAATACGTAGCGTGCATCCTTTCCCCCAAATGTCCTTGCAGTCAAATTCCATTGTTATG
>JAZSMM010000083.1:0-6645 GCA_045535895.1 Treponema sp. | reverse complement strand
ATAAAACTCCATGGGGAACAACTACCGCAATTCGGCCTTTTTGATTTTTTGCAGTTTCAATCATGTGGGTGATAAAAGCCCAGTCTCCCTTGCTTTTTGGAGGAATACCTCGGGTAAATCTTCTGTATTGGTCACTTGAGGCATTTTCAGCACCCCATTTATCTAAACTAAATGGAGGATTTGCAACGACAATATCAAATTTCATAAGACTTTTATTGATTACCAAAAGAGGATTGTTAATTGTATCCCCCCATTCAATCCTTGCACTATCAAAACCATGAAGAAACATATTCATACGACATAGTGCCCATGTGCTTCCATTTGTTTCTTGCCCAAACAATGCAAAATTACCTGAAGGAATCTGATTTGCAGCTTTTATAAGGAGCCCTCCAGAGCCACAGGTTGGGTCACAAATGGTATCTCCGTCCTTTGGTTGTGCAAGGCGTGCAACAAGTTCTGTTACCATAAGAGGACTAAAGAACTCTCCAGCTTTCTTTCCAGAATCTGAAGCGAAATGTTCTATAAGATAAATATATGTATTACCAATGATGTCTTCTGAAACTCGACTTGGTCTCATATCAAGTTTTGGAGAGTTAAAATCTTCCAAAAGTTGTTTAAGACGGCGATTTCTATCTTTCGTTTTTCCAAGATTTGCTTCGCTATTAAAGTCAATATTACGGAAAACCCCCGAAAGCTTTGTTCTGTTAGCTTCTTCAATATGTTCCAATGTGATATTGATTAGTTCTCCAATGTTATTTCGTTCTTTACGTTCATAAAGACTGTAAAAATTAGCAGTAAAAGAGTCTATTTCTTTTCGTTTGCCATCTACTTCTTCTGTGAGTTTAATAACAGGAAGGACAAAGCGCTCTCGTTCTAGTTTACGCCGAATACGTTCATCATCATCACCATATTCTTTTTTGTATGTATCATAATGATCTTGCCATATATCAGATATATATCGCAAGAATAGAATCACTAGAATGTAGTCTTTATACTGTGCAGGATCTACAACGCCACGGAAAGTGTCGCACGCTGCCCATGCGGCGCCATTTATATCCTTTTGATCAATTTTCTGAATTTCTTTTTCCATATTTTTCTCCTAATTGAAGTTCTAAAGTTTTAAGAAGTAATGTTTCTGTTAGCATTTTCTTTTTTTTGATTAATTCTTCTTGTAATTCAATTTCCCTTCCCGAAAGATAGTTTATTTCGATTATTTTTTTTTGTATTTCTAACGAAGGTATTACTACTGGCAAATTTGCTAAAACTGCTGTGGAAATCATAACAAGTGAACTTCCTGTTTTATTTGCAGCAAAATAGGCCTGTGCTTCTTTGCAGTTTATATACCATAAAAGATATTCTGGAATAATTTTAGACGTATCTCGAAGTCTTATTCGCTGAAATGGTGCAGAAAGAATAATATTGTCAGAACTTATATCCATAATGGCAGCTGTAGAATCTATTCCTCTAGACCTGAATACCAAATCATTTTTCCGAAGAAAATAATTGTCAGAAATATTATGCATATATATTTTTACTGCAGTTGAGATGTCAACCCTATTTTTATCTGATAATTCTTTTAATTGCACTACCAGAATATTTCCTTTCGTGTCTGGTTCAAGTTTTGAACGAAATGAATAACCTGTACGAATGTCTGTTATTTCTTTTAGTAAATAAGTATTATTTTTCAAACAGTAACCTCATTACTGCAAATTATATATCACTGTTTTTGTTTTGTCAAATATATTGCAATAATTAAATTACTGTATTATTTATTTTAGCTAATATAAATTATTATAGAACCTAGAGAATCTGTTTTTTTGATAGATAATCTAAGCCTTTTCCGTACGTTGCAATGCAACTATAACATTACTCTATAAAAAAGAGAAAATCTAATAGCTGCAATCCTACGCCAATTTTTCTTTTTTCCTAATTACAAAATAATATGCAAAACACATAATTATTTGGCAGAAAGTTGCAATTGGTGTTGAAAGTCCAATTAAAAACAGATTTGTTTGAGGCAAACTTTTCATAATAAAAACCATTGGAATGCGAATTGCAATTCCGCCAATAAGACCTTGAATCATTGTGAAGAAAGTTTTTCCCATTCCGTTGAAATAGCCAACAAAGCAGAACATGAATGATGTAAAAAAGGTATCGATTGCGTATGCTTTTAAGTACATGTGGCCGCTTGCAATTACGTCAGGATCTTTTGAGAAAATTCCTGTAAGGATGTCTCCATGGAAAAATGAAAAAACTCCAATAAAGCAAGCCATCAAAAGAGAAATACCGATTCCAGTTTTTAGCGAAAGTTTTGCACGCTTTACAAGTCCAGCACCGATGTTTTGGGCTACAAAGGCGCTTAAACTTTGGGCTATTGCAGAAGGAATCAACATTATAAAGCTGCAAACCTTTTCCGCCACACCAACACCTGCCGAAGCTACAAGCCCCAAGGAATTTACTACCGTTTGGATTACCAAAAACGAAATTCCCACTAAAAAGTCCTGCAATGCTATTGGTAATCCAAGTTTTATTTCAATTCGGACAAAGGGGGAGTCCAGTTTTATGTAGCTTTTATGAAAATCAAAAGGAAGTCTTGTGGTCTTTGATTTTTTTATGATAACGAAAAGGGATATTATTACACTTAACGCTTGGGCTAGAATTGTTGCTATGGCCGCCCCAAAGGCACCCATTTTAAGAACTGCGACAAAAAGCAGATCCGCAAAAATGTTTGCCACACAAGCAATTGCAACTGTCAAAAGCGGAGTTTTGGAGTCCCCAATTCCACGGAAAATTGCACCAAGCAAATTATAAAAGACAATAAAAATCAAGCCGCCGCCGCAAACTCTAATGTAGTCGCAAGTTTGAGAAAACGCTTCTTGTGGGGCATGCAAAAGAAATGCCAGAGGTTTCGTAAAAACAATAGTAAAAATTGAAAGAACAATACCCATTATCGTAAAAAGGAATATTCCAGTTCCAATGGCTCTTCCGGCTTGTTCTGGTTTTTGTTCACCAATTTTTTGTCCAACAAAAACCGTAACGCCCATAGTCAAACCAACAATCAAATTTGTCAAAGTATGAAGAAGCATGCTTCCTGTGGAAACACCAGAAACATCCATCGTGCTGCCGAACTGTCCGACTATTAAAAGGTCTACTCCGCCGTACAATGCCTGCAAGAACATCGCAAGCAAAACAGGCACAGCGAATTTCAAGAGGGTTGGTAGAACTTTTCCCTGCGTAAGGTTTTTTGTTTTTTCCATTTTTAGATGAACTCCACGGAAAACATTCTTGAAAATTGTTGAATGGAATGCATTGTATTGGGATTGAAAGAAAATGTCAAAAGAAAAGGCTTGAACAAGCTATTCGTAAGGCATATGGTTATTTCCAATATGTTTTGGTACAATCATTTCTATGAGCAAAGAAAATATTGAGCGTTTTACGTCCCTGGCACAGGCTTTGTCTTCCATCTACGGCAATGATGTTCGTGTGGCAAAGAGTTTTCGTGTGCCGGGCGGCGACATAAACAAGTCCTATGGAATCCAGCTTTCCTGCGGCAACGTGCTTTTTATGAAAGCCAACGAAAAAAACAACGTGGATTTTTTTGTAAAAGAAGCAAACGGCCTAAAAGCCATTGCATCTACAAAGGCCGTGTCCACTCCAAAAGTTTTGGCTCTTGGCACTGATGACGGGGAAGAAGTAGGCTATTCGTTCTTGCTTTTGGACTTTGTTGAGCTTGGCAACCTGGACAAGTGTTTTTGGGAACGTTTTGCGGAAAACCTTGCAAAAATGCACAAGGCAGACTCCAGCTTTTATATTCCACAAGAAGATTTTTCAAAAGGTTTGGTCTTCGGGTTTTATGAAGACAACTACATTGGACGCACAAAGCAAATAAACACAGCAAAATCTACTTGGCTGGAATTCTTCAGGGAAAACAGGCTTGTTCCCCAGTTCAAAATGGCTGAAAAATATTTTTCAAAAGAAGACTTTTCTCTTTCAGACAAACTTTTGGACAAATTGGACTGCTTTCTTGTGGAACCGGAAAAGCCCAGCCTTTTACATGGGGACTTGTGGGCGGGCAATGTGATGTGCGACACCAGGGGGCAAGGTGTGCTGGTTGACCCTGCCTGTTATGTTGGCCACCCAGAGGCGGACATAGCCATGACGGAACTTTTCGGCGGCTTTGACGGCAGGTTTTACGGTGCATACAAAGAAACCGGTCTTTTGCAGCCAAACTATGGCGAACGCAGGGACTTGTACAATTTATACCACCTTCTGAACCACTTGAATCTGTTTGGTACGAGTTATCTTTCTGCGGTAAAGTCCGTTGTAAAAAAATATGTGGGCTAACTCCATGAAAAAGACAATGTTTTTCTTGTTTTTTTTGTCTTTGTTCTTGTCGGTGTTTTCCATCGCTTTGTATGCTTTGTTTGCTTCAGGTGTTTTTCTTACACTTGCCATAACTTTTTGTACCACTTTTTATCATTTTTCTTTCCGCCTGTTAATTGCTCCTTTGTTGAACCAAAACTACAATAAATTTATGTCCACTTTTTATGACTACCAAAATTTTTGGTTTAGGGAAAAAAACTTTGAAAAAAAACTGTACAAGATTTTGCGGGTAAAAAAGTGGAAAAGCAAAATGCCAACATGGTCGCCACAGACTTTTGACTTGCAAAAGAATTCAGTGCAACAAATTGTAAGTGCAACTTGCCAGGCGGAATTCATACACGAACTGAATGCATTGTTGAGTTTTGTGCCTTTGCTTGGTGCAATCCCTTTTGGTGAATTTGCTGTGTTTTTTATAACCTCTATTGTCTCTGCTGCCTTTGAGGTAATGTTCGTGTTGGTTCAGCGGTACAACAGGCCAAGGTTGGTTTTGCTGCTACGATAAGGTTTTATTTGTCTGTTACAAGGAAGAAGGACATTTGTGTACGCCAGTTGAATATCATTTTCTCCGAAGCCTCAATCAAAAGCGATTGTATTCGCCTTGTTTCTTCAAGTGAAAATTCCTTTGCCAAATGAGAGCCGTAGGCAGAATGCTCAATGTCCAACCATCGTTCTATTTCTTGTGGTGTGACTCGTCTTTTTTCTGTTGTTGTCTGAATGTTCCAGCTTACATTGCCTTGCTCCCCAAGAAGTTGTGCCACGGTCTCTTGGGTCCATGCAAAACGAGGATTCGAGTTGTCACAAAAAAAAGATTCCTCCGCATCTTTCATTCGTTTGATTACGTCCGTATTGTCGCCGGCTTGTCCGTGGAACCATTGGTTTAAGAGCAAGTCGCTCAGCCTTTGTCCTTGACCGGGAAGCCTTTGGGCTATTACGCATTTCCAACCTTTTGACAACTGTTTTAAATCCAGAACTTTTTGCAATGACTCTGCAAAGGCTGCAATGCTTTCTTGCGTGCTGAAAATATCCCTGAAATACAACCTGTCGAATTGGATGTCCAAAAAGTCGGTTTCGGGAACATAAAAACAACCCGGCGTTAGGTTGGCTTCGGTTTGAATCGCAAGCATGGGTTTGTCCAAATCCCCTAATGTACGCCCGTATTGGTTCAATACGTCTCGGTTTTGTGCAGAACGGCACATTCCTGCCGTAAGGCCTTCTGGACAACGGCGCAGGCACTCCCAAACCAAAAGACCGTCATCTGCGTTCCATATAAAGTTGCGGGTGTGCCTTACAGGATTGGAAAGTGCCAGCATCGTGTCACGTTGTTCCTGCAGGATTTGGGTGTGGTTGCTGTCCAGTCGTCTTCGCCAACTTGATTCCGCTTTCCCCAGGGATTGTGTCTTCTGTGGATTTTCTGGGGAGAATGTCAAGTGTTCGTCTTGTTTTTGCGTTCCGCAACGCAGACCTTCCGTTTGCCACCATTCGGAAATTGGATTTACCATGTCGTCGTTGTGTTCGTTGCTGTTGGTGTGCATTTTTATTCCGGCATATTCTTTTTGCGATTGCTCTTCAAGAATTGCCGTGATTTGCAGCTCCCGTCTGGAAAGGACATCCTGCCGTATCGTGTTTTCATATCCTTGGTCGCTTGGTGTATAGAACACCCGTCCGGTGAGTGCATCAGGTAAATATTGTTGTGCAATCCAGTGGTCCCGGTATGCATGTGGATACATGTACCCCGCTCCATGCCCAAAACCCTCTGCGTCACGGCTTGCGTCTTTTAGGTGGTTGGGGACTTCCGTGTTTTCTTTTTGCACGGCGGAAAGCGCATCAAAGAAGGCCATGGAACTGTTTGATTTTGGGGCTGTGGCAAGATAAAGGGCTGCATGTGCCAGGTGATACCGTCCTTCCGGAAGCCCTACACGGTCGAAAGCCGCGGCACAGCTTTCTACAACTGCAAGGGCGTATGGGTCGGCAAGACCTGTGTCCTCGCAAGCGGAAATAAGCATTCTCCTGAATATGAACCCCGGATCTTCTCCTGCCGCTACCATTTTTGCAAGCCAATACATTGCCGCATCTGGGTCACGGCCTCGCAGGCTTTTTATAAAAGCACTTATTATGTCGTAATGATAGTCACCGTCCCTGTCATAAAGGACGACTTTTTTTTGGATGCTTTCTTCCGCTGTTTCACGGCTGATGTAGATTTGACTGCCCTCTGCGGGGCAGGGCGGGTTTCCGTTGGGCTCCCATTTTTCAGGGGTGGTTTCC
>JAZSMM010000250.1:0-3449 GCA_045535895.1 Treponema sp. | reverse complement strand
CAGGATTTTGTGCGGACGGATTATCTTTTAGTAAAGCTAGGGCTTTTTCTTGCAAACGGATTTTTTCTTGTACTTTTTGATATCGTAGTTGCGAATTAAGTCCTGCATTGTAACCTTTCTCGCAAAGTCTTCTGTCAGCTGTATCGTGACGTAATTTTAGCCTGTATTCTGCTCTGGCTGTGAACATTCGGTATGGCTCTTTTGTTCCCAAAGTGATTAAATCGTCAATCAACACGCCGATATATGCTTCGCTGCGCGAAAGAATTAATGGCTCGTAGGATGGAATGTCGTTTAGCCTGTCTGGATGGTTTTCCACAGGACCACAAAGTTGCTCGTGGTTGGTCGCATATTTTGCGGCGTTTATTCCCGCCACAAGACCTTGTCCGGCGGCTTCTTCGTATCCTGAAGTTCCGTTTATTTGTCCTGCGGTAAAAAGACCTGCCACTTGTTTTGCTTCCAAAGACGGGTAAAGTTGCGTCGGGTCTATGTAGTCGTATTCCACGGCATATCCGGGGCGTGTTACCACGGCATTAGCAAATCCGGGTAATGTACGCAAAAACAAATCTTGGACATCTTCCGGCAAAGAAGAAGAAAAGCCGTTTATGTACATTTCTTCTGTGGCCAAGCCTTCTGGCTCTACAAACAACTGGTGACGTTCTCTTTGTGCAAAACGCATAACCTTGTCTTCTATGGAAGGACAATAGCGAGGACCTATTCCGCTGATTTTTCCGCTGTACAAAGGGGACTGCCCTATGTTTTCCATGATAATGCGGTGAGTTTCTTGGTTTGTATATACTAAGTGGCATGAAACCATTGGCCGGTTGATTCCATCATTGTCAAAAGAAAAAGGAATGATTTGTTCATCTCCTTTTTGTTCTTCTAGCAAAGAAAAATCTATTGTGCCTTTTAAAACTCGTGGTGGAGTACCTGTCTTCAGCCTTCCCGTGGTAAAACCCAGTCTGTTCAAGGCTTGTGTAAGTCCTTGCGCGCCGGGTTCCCCAAGTCTACCGCATGGTGCGTCGTACGGGCCTATAAAAATTTTCCCGCCAAGGAATGTTCCTGTGGTAAGAATTGCCGCCCTGACGGGAATGCGCCTTTTCCTTTCTGTAATTATTGCGGTGAGCTTTAGCCTTTTTTGGCCATTGTCTTTTCTGGGGTTTGCAATTGTATTTGTTTCTAAGTCAACAACTGTGTCTTGCAATATGCTTAGGTTCTTTTGGGTTTCCAAAGTTTGTCTTGCAATTTGGGCGTAAAGCAATTTGTCGGCCTGCGCCCTCGGAGCTTGAACAGCGGGACCTCTGCTTTTGTTTAGCAGGCGGAACTGAATCATGGAACTGTCAATCAATTTTCCCATTTGTCCGCCCAATGCATCGATTTCACGGACGATGTTGCCTTTTGCAATACCTCCGATTGAAGGATTGCATGACATTCTTCCAATGGAATCTATTGTTTGCGTAATAAGTATTGTTTTTTTTCCGATTCGTGCACAGGCAAGTGCCGCTTCTATTCCGGCATGTCCGCCACCGACAACGGCTATATCAAAAGAATCATAAAATCCAGCCATAAAAACAAGTATATCGATTTTGTGCTTGTACACCAAGCCCTGTTTAAAAGCTGATTATTTCTTCATATACAGCAATGGCAAAAAGGTCGGTCATACCGGAAATGTACTCTATGACGCATTTGCGGTATGACTCTTCTGTTAAGTCAAAGACGCTTTTGATTCCTCCAAAACGCATCAAATCTTTTTGTTCTTTGTTGTAGTCGGTATATTTCACAAGCCATTCTTCAAAAGTGGTACACAACCTTGGGAACTGCTTTAAAGCGAAAGAAATCTTCTGTTTGCGGACAAAAGGAAAGGCTTTCATCAAGGTGTCGTAGATTGTTCTTATTATGTTGAAAGCATAGTTTTGGAATTCTTCCAGCCGCCAATGGGTATAAATGTTTGCAAAATTGAATTTTTTCAGTTCCGTTATGAATTTGAAGTTTTGTTCGGAAAAACACAGCCCTTTTTCCGGGGAGCTGCGTTCGCACAGGTCTACGATTAAATCATTTATAAGAACCGTTGTGTTTACCGTTTTGCCTGTCTTATATCCAAAGCAGGAAGTTACAATTTCTTTTAGTTGGCGGTACGCCCCCATGTCCAAAATGTGATAAAGGCGGGCGTCTTCTATGTCACGTCCAAGGTAGGCGATTTTGTCTGCAAGTTTGACCACGCAGCCTTCCCATGTAAATGGTTGTACACTGCCGGCTCGTTTTATTTCATATAAATCGATGTTTTGAGTACGTGGTCTGATTCCTTTTTCATCTACTTCACCACAGTGGCATATTATTCCGTCACGAACGGCATAGGTCAAATCCAAGTTTTTTGCATTGCCTTGCGGATCTTGTAGTGTTTCTATGTAGTCGGCAAAAAAAAGACTGTTGCGTTCATGCCAGAATTTTTTTGGTGCGTTTTTTCCTTCTTTTTGTTCCAGAAGAGAATTCAAACAGTCCTCTCCAAAATGCCCAAAGGGGGAATGTCCTATGTCGTGTCCCAAGGCAATCGCAGAAGCCAGTTGTTCGTTAAGTCCAAGGTATTTTGCAATTGTGGAAGCGACGGAAGCCACATGAGTTACGTGTTCCATGCGAGTACAAACATGGTCGTTTTTGGGCGCAAAGAAAACCTGTGTTTTGTGTTTCAAGCGGCGGAATGCCTCGCAGTGTACATGTCTGGTATAATCCCTTTCAAATTCTGAGCGGATGTCGTTGTCACGTGAATCAAGGGAATTCTGCCGTTTTACGCATTGCTCCCACCGTGGATTGTTTTCGTCACAGCGCACGGAAACAAAAGAATCTTTCATTTTATGCCTCCAAAATGAAAAAAAACATAACAGGGAAAGTATAATTTATGGAAAGATTGCTGTCCACCCCGTCAGCAATGGGATTCTTTACCAATTACAAAAGCAGAATGGAAAAGCGTTGAGCCAAAGGCACGTTTTAGAGCTTTCACTGTTGCAAAATTGGGAAGCGCTACTTTAATTGACACTGTAAAACAGCAACTTTTGGACGTGTTGGCAGATGGCAAAGGATATGCGGAGTTTTGGAACAGAATTAAACAAACTATAGAAAATGATGTTTCAAAAATCAAACCAGGCTATTGGGAAACTGTCTTTAGAACTAACACGCAATCGGCTTATGTTGCAGGGAAATTACAACAATTTGAACACTCTGGTGTTGCAGCGTATCAGCTTATGGTGATTGAAGATGTGCGAACTTCACAGATTTGTCGCAATTTATTAAATAAAAATTCTGGATATGGAATTATTTTGCCTGTTGCACATCCTTTCTGGCAAAAGTACGGTTTTCCACCATATCATTTTAATTGCCGTTTTTTGATGGTTTTTTGGTAAAAAAATAGCAAAATTTGGGATTTTTCAAAAAATAAATTCTAATGGCTTTTTAAATAA
>JAZSMM010000327.1:0-2158 GCA_045535895.1 Treponema sp. | reverse complement strand
CGCTTGGCCTCCGACTTATTTTCAAGTTTTGCGCATAAAGGATTCAACGCAACGCATATTTTTTCCAATTTGGAATATTCAGGCAGAGGCCTAACAGGATCCAATTCTTCTAAATATTCATCTATGCTAGATAAGGCAGGTGAAATTTTGGATAATTTTTCATCCCCTTCCCACAAGATGGGACTGAAGCGTAACGTCAACTTGCGGACACTGCGAACATAAAGATACCTTGCCGCAGTTATGTAGGAAGCATTTGAAGATGCGGCTTCAAGCAATGTCTTTGCCGCGGCAGAAATTTCCAAAACACAACTTCTTGGACCGGCTAGCAAAACAGATGTGGACGACAATGCCTTGTGCTTTTGGCAGGCAGGACAATTGCACGTCCATTCTCCAAAGGGTTTTTTCAAACAAGACAAAACCCTTGCGAGTTCCAACGCACAAGTAAGTTTTCCGGATGATTCATTGCCGGAAAACAACATGGCATTTGGCAAAACTCCATTATGCAAATCAATTGTCAGCTGCTCAGCTACGGGCTGATAAAGAAGATTGTCAAACATTAAGCGGCAATCCTTTGATTGACATATTGAACAGGTTGGGCGATAATCCCAGACATTATGTTTGCAAAAAAACTGTCACCCAATAATCCCGCCACATCAAACCAAGGCTGAGCGTTCAAGGCAATCAATATCACCGCTACAACCAAAAGGCCTTCAAAAGCACCAAGGAAAAAACCTAACGCACGATTTAAGCCGTTCATAATCTCGCTCTGGAAAAAACTCCCGATTATGTGTTGAAAAATTTTTACCAACAAAAAAGTGACAATAAAAAGTAAAACAAAAGCCACAGCCTGCGCAAAAAAATCCACGGAAATCCATCTTACAACATATGGATACAATTTACTGTAGAACAAAACGGCAACAACAAGACCAAGGACAAAAGCCGCTTTCCCAAACAATTCCGCGACAAAGCCTTTTACTGTACCTGCGATCGCCAAAGCCAAGACAATCAACGTAAACACAACATCGACAAGTGCAAATGTCATTCTAAAATGACCTCCGAAAATAATAACTGAGCGATATTCTTGCTAGGAGACGAACCTGCAGAAAGGGAAGCTGAAGCTCTTGAAAATTCATTTCGCAAAGAAAAATCTGCCATTTTAGTTAAGGTTTCTCTAAGATTCACCGAATTCGCCTCTTTACCAACAAGAACGCAAGCCGCTCCTTTTTTCTCAAAAAAACGTGCGTTCTCTACTTGGTCTCCCCTAGTTCCGGAACCACACAAAGGAACCAAAACAAGCGGTTTGCCTAAAACGGAACACTCCCATAATGAATTGGCTCCGGCACGAGATAAAACAACGTCCGCAGCAGCAAGAACATCTGGCATCTCTTTATAAATAAAACTATAAGACTTATAAAGGCCATCGGCAATATTTATCATGCCAGAAACATTGTTATCCATACCAGTTTGATGTACCACAACAAAATTCTTGCATAGAAAATCCAAATTGTTTAAGACAAGTTCGTTTATTTGCTGCGCCCCCAAACTACCGCCTATCACAACTAAAATGGGTCGTTCAACCTTTCCTTTCAATCCAAGAAAGTCAAGGCCTTTTTCGGCGGAAGCTGAATAAAAAGCTGGTCTGACAGGATTTCCCGTAACCACAAGTTTTTTTTTATCAGAAAAAAAACTTGTGGTTTGTTCATATGTAAGCAAGACTTTTGACGCAACCTTGCTGTTCAACTTTGTAGCAAGACCTGGAGAAAAATCGCACTCGTGGGTATATACAGGTATATTTAAAATACGGGCGGCATAACATGGCGGAACGCTAACAAAACCTCCCTTTGAAAAAAGAAAAACTGGTTTGTTTTTCAGCAATATAAAGAAGGCAGAAAAAAAACCTGCAAAAATTTTAAAAATATCGACGATGTTTTTTAAAGAAAAATATCTACGCAATTTTCCAGACGGGACACCATAAAACTTATCTACTACACCGCTTGATTCCACAACCCGTCTGTCCATTCCGGAAGAAGAACCAATCCAAACAATCTTGTAATCCGTTGCGTCGTTATTTTTGCAAACAGATTTAAATTGCTCTGCGACGGCCAACCCGGGGAAGTCGGAGGCCAAGCGGTCTTAGGAAGACAATTAGAGCTCCCAA
>JAZSMM010000197.1:0-2174 GCA_045535895.1 Treponema sp. | reverse complement strand
TTTTCATAATTATCCCCTTTGTGAAGAAATGTGAAAACATACGTTTTCGGGGGTAGTATATATATATATATTGTCAACATTTAGAACGGGGAAAAACGGAAAATTTTTGTAGTTTTTGCCTTGCAAAAACGTCGCACACGTCACCGTGGGCTGCCCTCCATGTCGGCGGCGTGGAATGCGGGGAAGGCAAGAGGGACGCAGGAAAAAACAGAGGAGGGCGCCCTTTAGGGAGAAGACCTCTGTTTTTTCCGTCGCTAAAACCCACTTACCTTCCCCCACGTTTACATGCAGCCACGTTGCATGTCACGGTTGCATGTGCGGCTTCATGTTTTGCTTACGCACGTATGGGCGGGATTGCCTTGCGTGGTTTAAGTTTTTTCCAACTCTGTAGAAACCTTTTCCCATTCTGCTGTCAGGTTTTCTATAATATTTTCCATTTGTTCTATTTTGTTCTGCACAGTACGACTTTTAGTGGCATCACTGTAAACGCTAGGATCTTCAAGTTCTTTTTGCAAGATGGCTTTTTCCTCTTCCGTCTTTGCGATAGAGTCCATTAGTCTTTGTTCCTCACGTTCTAATCGGCGGCGTTCGTTTTTTGCTCGTTTTTGTTCCTCATAACGCAATGCCCCTGTTGACTGCTCTTTTGCACAGGCTTGTGGTGTCTTGACCGTATGTGTCGTTGTTGACGAAAACTCCAATCCTTGTGATTCGGAGCTTATGCGTTCCAAGTAATAAGTGTACGTTCCCGGAAAATTCCGTGCCTTCCCGTCTGTTTCCTGTAGAACGGGAGGAGTCAGTTCCAAAACTCTTGTGGCCAAGGATTCTATAAAACCTCTGTCATGGGAGACAAAAACCACAGTTCCGTCAAATCCTTTTAACGCATCCAAAAGCACATCTTTGGAATGCAAGTCCAAGTGGTTTGTGGGTTCGTCCAAAATCAGCAGGTTTACAGGACGCAACAAAAGACGTAGCAAGGCAAGCCGGCTTTTTTCCCCTCCAGAAAGCACATCCAAGGTTTTGTAAACGTCGTCACCTCTAAACAAAAACGCTCCCAACATGTCTCTGGTTTTAGGAATCAGTTCCAAAGGGGCTGCGTCTTCTATATATTCAAGAACGGTTTTGCTGCCTGCGATTTTTTCTGAGCTGTCCTGTGAAAAATAGCCTGTCGTCACGCCTGCACCTGTTTTTATGTTGCCGGAAAAATTCTTGTCCTGTTCCGAAAGAATCCTAAGCAAGGTGGATTTTCCGGAACCGTTTCTTCCAACCACAACCAGCCTTTCTCCTTTTTCAAGGACAAAATCCAAATTGCTTATTACGTTTTTCTTTCCGTCATAGGTTTTTGTGATTTGCTCCAAGGTCAAAACCAATCGCCCTGAATGTGGTGCAGGAGGAAATGTAAAATGAATCTTTTTCAATGACTCTGGAATTTCTATTTTTTGTGCAAGGATTTTATCTAGCATTTTCTGCCGCTCTTGTGCCTGCGCCGCTTTTGTTGCCTTGTATCCAAATCTACGGATAAAATCTTCTAGTTTGTGGATTTCCTCTTGCTGTTGGTTGTAACGGGCAACCAAGGATTCCATTTCAACTTGCCTCACTTGTTCGTAATAGGTGTAGTTCCCGGTGTAGCGGTGCAAGTTCCCTCCAAAAAGTTCATACACTTCTGTCACCGTCACATCCAAAAAATATCGGTCGTGGCTCACAAGCAAAAAACCACCTTTAAAATTCAGCAGAAACTGTTCTAACCAATTGCGGGCTTCCAAGTCAAGGTAGTTGGTGGGTTCGTCCAAAAGAAGAATGTCCGGTCCTTGCATAAGAACTTTTGCCAAGGCTATTCGCATTTGCCAGCCGCCGGAAAATTCTTCCACTTGTCGGTTTAAATCTTTTCTTTCAAATCCAAGACCCAAAAGAACCTGTTCAGCCATTGCCTCGCGGCGATACCAACCAGAGTTTTCTAATTTTTCTGTTATTTCTTGGTGGCGTTCTAACAAGAAAGTTTGATTTGCAGAGTTTTTGGATAATTCATCCCCTATGTCTTCCAGCTCCGCTTGCAGCTCGTAGCCAAAGGAAAACGCCCTGTCGGCTTCTTCCTTTAAGGTGCAACCGCTGTGGACAATGCCCGACTGTGGCAGGTAAGACACCCCTGCGTTTTTTTGTGCTATCCTTTCGCCCCTGTC
>JAZSMM010000286.1:0-15413 GCA_045535895.1 Treponema sp. | reverse complement strand
GGAATATTCCGCTTTATATTTTCTTCAGAATAAAAGAATACATAAAAACTGAAATGGGTTGGTAGAAGGATTTTAATCAAATTACGATAAAAAATATCTTTCTAAAGCTCAGAATAATCTTGCTTCTATGGGCGAGGTGAGCCAGCAATTATAGTTGGAAAATCTGGAGTAGAACTTGCTTTAGAAATATTGGGTTACAAAAATCTTAAAGAAGTATTCCTTTATCCATGATTTTAACTTGGCTTCCATCTGAATAATTCATGGTTATTGTTGGATTGCATACAACGCCGTCCAAGTGGGTGAGGGCAGGCGCATCTCCGTCATAATTCGCTCCTATTGCAAAATGGCAGGTTCTAAAGGCCTTTTCGTCTTCAAGCATGTTCCCTGTAATTTTAGCGGCGGGGTTTAACCCTATTCCAAGTTCTCCAATGTTGCGTGCGTTGCGTTTGTAAACATTTCCTTGTCCTTTTGGCAGTCTTCCCTCTGACTCCATCTTTATGGCGGAATTTTCAGACGTTGTAATTGTCTCTAAAACTTTTTCCGCTTCTGTGCCGCCGTTGATTTTTGTGACAAAACCACCTTGGACTTCTACATGAATCGGTTCTTTTATTAAAATGTCTCCATCGTTCACTGTAATTGAACCGTCAAAAACAATTCGGCCGTTGCACCCAAAAGCCTTTCCGTCCCCCACAAGTGGACTTATGAAGACCTCTCCTGCTGGAATGTTTCCGCCTGTTCCCGGTATGCAAAAACTACCGTCATCCGAAAGAGGTTTTCTGCCTGCAACAGGAACAACTATATCTGTTCCGCTGGGTGCAGTGACGTGAACACTTTCTGCGTCCTTGTATTTTGCGCACAAGTCCTGGCAACGTTTTTGCAACAAGTTGTAGTCAATATCCACAGTCCTGACAAACATATCCAAGGTTATTCCCGGTGTCCACACTGCACGCATGGATTTTTTCCCATAAAGCAAATAGTCAAAAATATGGTCGTGTGTTGAACCGTCTTCTGCTGTGTAAGGATTTTGTATGGCTTGTTCGTCCTTTCCTAGCTTGTTTTCTGAAATAGAAAAGAAAACATCGGGCTCTGTTTTTAACGCCGCAACAACAGACAAATCGGCCTTGTCCAAAGCAGTTTTTACAGGTTGGACAATTGTCACAACCTGCGCGCCAACAGCGACACATTCGTCATACAAGGCTTGTGATATGGCTTCTGTGTTTGCAATTCCGTCTTGTACAAAACGGTTTGTCACGATAAGCACACGTTCTCCTTTTTTTACTTTGCATACGTCATGTACAATCCGTTTTGCAGAAGAAGCCGTCAATTCTTTGTTTTTCTCCATCTATGTTCATCCTTCTTTTGTGTCTCAATAAATCAAATTATAGGCAATATTTTTTTTCACGTCAAACACAAGCCAAACGATTGCGTTATTTAAAGAGAAGTATTATAATTTTTTGTTATGGTAAATATTCTGCCCGTTGCTAGCGGTAAAGGTGGCGTTGGAAAAAGCGCAGTTTCTGCAAACCTTGCAATAGACCTTGCCCAAAAAGGAAAAAGAGTTATCCTTTGTGATTTTGATTTTGGTGGTGCGAATTTGCACACTTTGCTTGGCTTGAAGAACAACCAAGCCGGCATGGGGAATTTTATATACAGACAGAACAACACCCTTGCAGAACTGGTTCAAGAAACAGGCGTAGAAAACCTTATGTTTATCGCAGGGGATTGCCTTTTCCCTGGAACCGCCAACATGGACTTCTTTATGAAGAAAAAGATAATGAAAGAGTTGCCTTTGTTGGACGCAGATTATGTTATTTTGGATTTGGGCGGTGGAAGTTCTTACAACATCCTTGATTTTTATCTTCTTACCTACAATTCCGTCTTGGTCACAACCCCGGAAATAACGGCCATAATGAACGCCTATTCTTTCTTAAAAGCCTCCGCCTTCCGTTTTTTTGTGCATCAATTCCCTAACAGAAGCCCTGAAAGGGAAAGCATAAATGAATTTGTTAAGTCTGTTTCAACAGGCACAGAAAGTTCTTTTACAGCACTTATGGAAACTATTTGTGCCGAATACCCTGAGTCCGGTAGCAAAGCCTGCCTTGAGCTTTCCAAATTTAATCCGCAGGTTATTTTGAACATTGGGGCTTCTTCCCAAGACTTGGAAATGGGTCGTCGCCTGCGTTCCCTTGTGAATTCAAAGTTGAACGTCCGCATGGATTTTGTGGGTTTTATTCCCAAAGACCCAAGCGTTCCTCTTGCGGTTGCACGCCGAACGCCTGCCTGCATACTTGACCCTAGTTCGCCGTTTTCTGTTGCAATCGGCAAGGCTGCGGACAGAATCATGGCATATGAATATGGGGTTAATGAAAGCCTTTCAATTGACGATAATGATTTAGAGATGCTAAAGGCAGAATATACATCTGGAGAGCCTGAGCAGGAAGCAGAATGAACCTACAGAATTTATCGCTAGAGATCCAACGGCTTAGCAACGAAATAGAAGAAATTTTCATTGCTTTTTCAACGGAATTTCCCCAGCTGCTTGGGGTGACCCATAGCTCATCGTTGGACGACATGATGAATACATTGAATACGCTCAAAAAGGAAAACGAGCTTTCTTCAAAAACGGAAACTTCTTTTTTCAGTAATTACGGTGAAAAATATTCTGCACTTTTTACAGACTTGAACAAAGAGATAAGTAATCTGACGGAAATAAACAAGCAAATTACCAGCATCACCAATGACAGCGAGGAGATGGAACTTATAGCCTTGAATGCAATGGTGGTTTCAATAAAATCTGGGGAAAAAGGAAGGGCTTTTTCCTGTATAACCGAAAATCTTCAGCGGCTTTCCACGGACATGATAAAACTTTCCGGCAAGTTGACCAACGAAGAGTCAAATTTGCTACAAAACATAAACGGCTTAAAGTCAATTTTTCAACAAATAACCGACTGTCAACAAAAAATTGCGGAAATAAGTTCTTCTCAACAAAACCGTGTGTCCGGTTGCATCTCTTTGTCCGCAGAACCGTTGAACGAAATAATTCAACTTTCCCAGTCTGTGTATCCTGCAATCCAAGCCGCTATGGAAGGAATACAACTTCAGGATATAATCAAACAGGCGTTCCAGCACGTTGTTATGAGTTTGGAGGAATTTGTTGACGATGCGACAATAGAAGACCCTTCCCAAAAAATGGACACAATCGCATTCAATCTTTCTTTGGCGGAACTTGCCCAAAATGTTCTTTTGGACATTGGTGGCGACCTGAAAAAAAGTTCCGATATATTCAGCGAAAAGTGGGCTCTGGTAAGGGACATCTTGAACCAGACGGAACAAAAACGCTCCGAATATCTGCATAATTTCTTTCAGGCAACAGACGCTGACGGAAACGACAGCTCCGTGGTGGGGCAACTTTCTGCCACAAACGATGACTTTCAGTTGCTCTCACAGGAATTCATTAACTTTCAAGGAGCGCAAAAAAAAGTTGTTTCTGTTTGCAACAGCATTACGGACAAAGCACGTTCAATGTACGACGTGTTTATCAATTTGCGTCCTGTAATCAATCGCTTGCAGCACGTAAGAATTCTTCAGGAAATAGAAGTTTCCAAGAACGACGCGATTTTTACTGTAAAAGATTTGGTAACGGACATGGACAATTTGATTTTGGATTCAACAAATGCCTTGGACATAATGCAGCAGACCATAGAAGTTTTTATACAAGAAATAGATGCCATGATTTCCGCTTTTTCCGCTACCATTGCAGACGACAACACAAAAATGTCGGAAGTTCGTTCGGAAAAGGCTTCGTTCTTTTCTAGTCTGCAAGAAATACAAGAAAAAATATCATCAATTCTCCAAAACTTTGCTGTATATCCGCCTGAATTCCACAAGCAATGCGACCATGTAAATGAGCTTTTGTTAAAGTTGCAGGACATTCAGCAGGACTTTGACAAAATGAACAGCCAATTGACCCAGGAGATAGAAACTCTTTCTGCAAAAAAAGAAGACTGCATGAACAGGTTGGGTCTTGTTTCTTACGAAATTAAAAATGACAAATTCAAAAATTTAATAAGCCAATTCACAATAACAGCCCACAAAGAAGCAGCGGGAAAAATAGCCGGGTTTGATGTGGAGTCAGGATTTTCACCAGGAGATATAACATTTTTCTAGGTCATGAACACTTACTTTGATTCACAGTTCAACAAAAAAATTGTCACCATTTATCCAGGAGAATTCTATTACGGCTTTGGAGATGAATATATTTCCACTGTTTTAGGAAGTTGCATTGCCGTTGCGTTGTATGACAAAGCAATAAAATTTGGCGGATTAAACCATTTTATGCTAGCAAAAGACGGAACAGGAACAAGGGAAAACGATGCCTTGGCGGGACGTTTTGGCGAGTATGCGATGGAACTTTTGATAAACGAAATGTTAAAACTTGGTGCTCAAAAAAAACGTCTGACCGCAAAAGTCTTTGGTGGTAGCAATGTCCTTTGTACAGGAGAGGATTCAAAACGACAGCAAGTAGGTGATGCAAACATATCCTTTGCTTTTAATTATCTGAACAGAGAAGGAATACCCGTCATGTCTTCGGACACTGGAGGGAACAACCCGCGGAAAATTTTTTACGACCCATCCACATCAAAGATATGGCAAAAGAAACTTCGTAACACTATACATGAACATGAATACATCAAGAAAAAGGAAAGCGAATATGTTGCCAAACAGCAGGAAAAAGAACAGAGTGCCGGAGATATTGTCTGGTTTTAGTAGAATCCGCTGTGCGGAAACTACTAAACCATGTCATGCTTTATTCGCCGGAAATTTCTGTTTCAATGGCAGAAATAATTTTTTCAATGTCCAAGATAAGGACGAATTGTCCGTTGAGTTTGCCAACGGAATGAATAAAATCGCTGCGGCTAGGCATTGTTCCAAAAGAAACGCTATCGCTAGGAATTTTTTCAAGGGCGGTGACTACATCAACTTCGTCGGATATAAAGCCAACGGTAAGAGGTTGGTCTCTGCCTTCTGCAAGTTCAACTACAACAATGTCGGTCTTGGACAAATCATCGGACGCTTCAAATCCAAAAAGTATACGCAAATCAACAACGGTGATAACGGAACCACGACAATTCATCACTCCTTTCATGTAAGGAAGAGCCTTTGGGACTTTTGTTACGCTTTCAAATTCAAGGATTTCTTTTACCTTTGTCACTTCAACGGCGTAACTTCCACCAGCAAGTTTAAAAGTGAAGTATTGTTCTTCAGATATAATTTGATTTTCCATGGTAATGATTATATCCTATCTTTCCGATAATAGTAAAGATAATATCAAGCAGGAAGATGTTTTCCGGGAGGTTTTGTGTGGCAGAGAAAGAAAAAAAATCAACAACAGTAGTTTGGGAAGATTCCGCGACTATTGAAAATGTGCAACAAAAAAAGCAGGAACTCCAAAAAGCCTTTAATTCAAGTGATGAAGTTTTTTTGGACGTTTCTAAATTAGAGGACATAGATATTTCTGGTGTGCAGCTTATAATTGCCTCGCAAAAAGAAGCCCAGATTATGAAAAAACATTTTGGTGTAACAGGAGAAATTTCCGAAAATCTTATCAATTTTTTCCGTAGAATCGGTATTCCTATAAATAAACTTACATCTGCAGAACAATTCACTACAGAAATCCTAGAAACAATCGCAGGAGATGAAGATGCTTGACCAAATAAACGAGGTATTTTTTGAAGAAGCCAACGAACTTTTGGAATCTCTTGAAGGTCACCTTCTTTCTTTGGAAGAAAACCCGGACAACAAGGAAATTATTTCAGCGGTTTTTCGCATAATGCACACAATCAAAGGTTCTGCCGGAATGTTTGGTTTTGATGCAATATCAAAATTCACACATGAAGTCGAAAACACCTTTGATGCGGTTCGTAATGGTGTTGCTCCTGTTACGCCGGAACTTATCAGCCTTACGCTAAAATCGCGAGACCACATTCTTGATATGCTTGGCGGTGCGGATTCAGATGAAACAAAGGCTGAGTCTGAAACACTTATAAACGAATTCAAAGAGCTTATGAAGCCCTACCGGGACGGAGGGGCAAAACCAGCAGAAGTTACACAAGAACAAAAACAAGAAGAAGGCAAACAAGAAAATCCGTCGGCCAAAGAAGAAAAAGAAGCTACAACATGGCGCATTTCTTTTACGCCATCTCCCACGATTTTGTGCAACGGAACTCGTCCGTCTTTGATGGTGCATGAACTGGCAGAAATGGGAATGGCTACAATTATTCTTTTTTGCAAGAACATTCCGCCCCTTTCACAAATAGATTCAACGAGTTGTTATCTTTCTTGGGATATTATTCTTACAACCACACACACAAAAGAAGAAATTCAAGACGTTTTCATCTTTTTGGACGAGTCTTCAATTGTTAAGGTAGAAAAAATAAACATAGATGAGGATGAAAACCATAAAATTGGGGAAATCCTGTTGGACAGAAAGTCTCTTTCCCATGATGATTTGAATGAAATTCTTACACAACAAAAGCCAAAGCCGTTGGGACAGCTTCTTGTGGAAAAGAACATTATTTCTTCAGAGAATTTGCAGTCTGCTCTTGCCGAACAAACCCACTTGAAAAAAGTTGCCACAGAGAAAAAGCAGTCTTCGTCTGCACAACAATCCCAGTCGCAACACAGCAGTATCCGTGTAAGTTCAGAAAAATTGGACTTGCTTATAAACCTTGTAGGTGAAATGGTCACCTTTAATTCTCGCCTGGAACAAATTTCCAAGCAAATGAATATCCCGGCTCTGATAACTTTAAGCGAGCAGAGCGACCGCTATATTCTTTCTTTGCGTGACACTGCCATGGATATGCGCATGCTTCCAATCGGAACAATTTTCACTAGGTTCAGGCGTTTGGTTCACGACCTTGCCGCAGATTTGCACAAGAACATTGAGCTTGTCACGGAAGGCGCGGAAACGGAAATTGACAAAACCGTTATAGAAAAATTGAACGACCCGTTAATCCACATGATTCGTAATTCTGTTGACCACGGAATAGAGTCCCCGGAAGAAAGAATTGCTGCCGGGAAAAATCCGCAGGGAACTGTGACCCTTTCGGCTAGGCATGCCGGAGCTTTTGTTCTTATCACAATCTCCGACGACGGAAAAGGTCTTAACAAAGAAAAGATTTATGAAAAAGCAATTGAACGTGGTCTTGTGCAACCGGGTACAAATCCCACGGACAGTGAAATTTATGAGATGATTTTTCTTCCTGGTTTTTCAACGGCGGAAAAAGTTTCTTCTGTTTCTGGCCGTGGTGTTGGAATGGATGTTGTAAAAAGGGATATAGCCGCTTTGAGCGGTTCTGTTTCCATAGAGTCCAGGCCGGGGCAAGGAACGGACTTTATTCTAAAAATTCCACTAACGTTGGCAATCATAGAAGGTATGATGGTGCAAATCGGTTCAGGAAAGTACATAATACCTTTGGCAAATATCGCCGAATGCATTGAATTCAAACCTGAACACGATGAATCAGACAGGATTTGTTCCCATATAAATGCAAGGGGGGAATTCCTTCCTTACATCAATATGCGCAAATGGTTTGATATTTCTGACGAGCCAATGCCTTCTTCACAGCAGGTTGTAATAGTACATGACCAGGATTCCAAGATGGGCATTGTGGTTGACAAAGTTATAGGAAACCATCAGACGGTCATAAAGCCTTTGGGAGAACTTTACAAAAACATAGAAGGTCTTTCTGGAGCAACAATTCTTGGTGACAGTTCCGTGGCACTTATTCTTGATGTATTCAAGCTATCCAACGTAATCCGAAGGACACAGGCAGGTTGACATGGCAAACGAGGCTTTTCAGCACAAGACACTTTCAGACACAGAATTCAAAAAGATAGCATCGTTTATAGAGCAAAATGTGGGTATAAAAATGCCACCAGAGAAAAAACTGATGATGCAATCCCGGTTGAATTCACGGCTGAAGGCTTTAGGTCTTTCGTCTTTTAAAGAATACATTGATTATGTGTTCATGCAAAAAGACGATGACCACGAACTTATCATGCTGATAGACGCAATGACAACAAACCTTACGGAATTCTTTCGTGAACCACAGCATTTTGACTATATGCGTTCCACAGTTTTGCCGGAATTTGCAAGCCAGGGACGAACAAGCATAAAGTTGTGGTCCGCAGGTTGTTCCACAGGGCAGGAACCTTACACGCTTTCAATTGTCATGTCCGAATACATAAGGCAGAATTCATCCATGCTGCGCGGTTATTCCGTTTTGGCTACGGATGTTTCTACAAAGGTTTTGGACAAAGCGTATTCCGCCGTATATGATATGCAGGCAATAGCAGGAATCCCTAAGGACATCAAATACAGGTATTTCTTGAAAGGGAAAAACCAGACGCATCCACAGGTCAGGTTAAAGCAAGACATAAGAAACCACGTGGAATTCATGCGGTTGAATTTTATGGATGACGACTTTGGTTTTCGTGACACAATGCAGATTATATTTTGTCGCAATGTTTTGATTTACTTTGACAAAGAAACCCAAGAACGGGTTATAAAGAAATTTATGAACTACCTTGAACCGGGAGGATATTTGTTCTTGGGACATTCCGAAACAATTTTTGGGATGGATTTACCGCTGAAAACAGTTGCACCAACTGTTTTCCAGCGTATATAATTATACAAAATTAAAGATAAAATATTTTAAGATAAAATACAGGGGCAGTTATGGCAGGTAACAAGATAAGGGTTTTAGTTATTGATGATTCAGCGGTTGTTAGGGAAACAATGTCGCAGATTTTGAATTCCGACCCAGAAATAGAAGTAATAGGAACAGCTTCCGATCCAGTTTTTGCAGTGAAGAAAATTCAAGCAGACAGACCAGATGTAATAACCCTTGATGTTGAAATGCCTCGTATGGACGGTCTTTCTTTTCTAAAAAAAATAAACGCTCTTGCAAATCCAATTCCTGTTGTAATATGTTCGTCAAAAGTAGAAGGCGGAAGTGAAAACGCATTCAAGGCCATGGAATATGGGGCGGCGGAACTTATCCTAAAGCCCCAGATGGGAACAAAAGTATTCTTGCAAGAGTCAAAAATTCGTATATGCGACGCTGTAAAGTCCGCATATCGAGCAAAAAACAAATTACGGCAACTTACCAGCTACAGTGCTTTTTCCGGCAACATCCAGCCCAAATTGACAGCTGACGCTATTCTGGAAAAAGGTTCGGCACGTATGTCGTTGGAAACAACAGAAAAAATAGTCGCTGTTGGTGCAAGTACTGGCGGAACGGAAGCTCTCGCTGTGTTTTTAAAAATGCTGCCAACGGATGCCCCTGGCATGGTTGTGGTTCAACATATGCCGGAACATTTTACAAAGTCTTTTGCCGGAAGGTTGGATTCCATGTGCAAGGTTTCTGTGAAAGAGGCGGAAGACAATGATTCTATCGTGCGTGGTAGGGTTTTAATTGCACCCGGAAACAAACACACTTTGATAAAAAGAAGTGGAGCCCGCTATTACGTGGAAGTAAAAGACGGTCCGTTGGTTTCGCGGCACAGGCCTTCTGTCGATGTTCTTTTCCGCTCTGCCTCTCGTTATGCCGGAAAAAATGCTGTAGGTGTAATTATGACTGGCATGGGGGACGATGGTGCAAAAGGCATGAAGGAAATGCACGATGCAGGTTCTTGGACTATAGCTCAAGATGAGGCTTCTTGTATTGTATACGGAATGCCGTGTGAAGCTGTAAAAGCCGGAGGTGTGGACGAAAGCGTTCCGTTAAAAGAAATAGCAGCCGCTGTGCTTAAAGCTATAAACATCAAAAAATAATTTTATGGCTTTGGGTTATGTTGTACATCATCATAATCCATGATATATTGTAGAGGAAATTAATTGTAAGGAGAAAGGTGATATGGCTTCAAAAAAAATCCTAGCTGTGGATGATTCAATTTCTATCAGAAAAAGTATTTCATTCATCCTTGGGCAGGAAGGTTACGAGGTTACTGAAGCAGAAGACGGAGCTGATGGACTTAAAAAAGCAATGTCCGATAAATTTGGGTTAGTTATTAGCGATATAAATATGCCTAATATGGACGGAATCACTTTCATAAAAGAGTTAAGGAACACTGCGGAATATAAGTTTACCCCTATCATTGTTTTGACAACAGAAAACCAAGACTCCAAGATGCAAGAGGGTAGAGCTGCTGGTGCGACCGGTTGGATTGTAAAACCTTTCTCTTCTGACAAGTTGATTGCTGTTGTCAAAAAAATCCTTGGCTAGTGGTGAAGAATATGCAATATTTGACCTTTACACTGAACGATTCAATTTATGCTGTTCAAGTTCTTCAAGTTCGTGAAGTTTTGGGCTATCAAGAACCACAGGAACTCCCTTGTCCAGACCCTGTAATCGCCGGACTGATTCGTTCCAGAGGGCAAAGCATTTCCGTGGTCAATTTGCGCCGAAAATTTTCTTTCCCAGATGCAGATACAACAAAAGAAACTCGCATTATTGTCGTTGAAATTGATTCCATATCCGAGTATTCAAATTCTCAAGGACAACTTGTTTTTGGTTTGATTGTGGATTCCGTAAATGAAGTTATTGATATGGATTCTTCTTTGGAAGAACCGCCTCCAGAAGTTGGAAGCAGTATCGCAGCCGATTTTATAAGTGGGATAGGTCAGCTTGACAACCACCATTTTGTCATAATCCTTAACATAGACAAAGTTTTGACCTTTGAGGAAATAAATCCTGCTCTTCTTGCAGAAGAAGTTGCGGAAGCCACCGAAGAGCAAGAAACAGAAGATTTTTCACTTGAAGACACGGAAGCAGATGAATCGGAAGTTGCTGAAGAGCAAGAACAAACTGAAGAGGCCGAATCTTCTGAAGATGAAATCCTGCCAATGGAGGATGCAGACGAATGAACCACCAGTTTTTGTCTTTTTGTATACAAGATGCCTTATATGCAGTTGATGTTTCCCAAGTAACGGAAATCCTTGAATATTCCTCTCCTGTCAGGCTTCCTTGTACCATAGAATATGTGGAAGGTCTTATCAGTTCCCGTGGGGAAGGAATTTCTGTGGTAAATTTGCGGACGAAATTTGGTATGGAAAATGCGGAGATAACTAGCAAAACAAGAATTATTATCCTAGAAATTTCCAAACAAGATGAAACACAAGAAGAACCGCAAATTGTAACGTTTGGTGCAATTGTTGACAGTGTTGAAGAAGTTATAGAACTTGAAGACAGTTTGATTGAACCTGCCCCAAAATTCGGAAACACGATTTCGGGGGAATATATTCGCGGCATAGGTAAAAAAGACGGGCAGTTCATCATTCTTCTTGACATAGACAAGGTTTTTTCTTTTGAAGAACTTGTTGCGTTAAAGAAAATGTAAATCTGTGTAGAATCTGTAAAATGTTGAACCAAACAAAAAGCACGGATGTTCTCCCAAAAGTATTGGTATAATAGTGCCATGCCATACAAGGAACAAAAGCCAGACACAACAAGATTTCTTCCCGCAAGTTCTGCCGATTTGGAGGAACGAGAAATTTCACAATTAGATTTCATAATTGTTTCCGGGGATGCATATGTGGACCATTCTTCCTTTGCGGCCGCATTGTTAGGGCGTTTGTTGGAAAGTAAAGGTTATGCAACGGGAATAATTCCGCAACCCAATTGGAAGGCAACAGATTCTTTCACTGTACTTGGCAGACCTCGGTTGGCTTTTCTTGTGACTGCCGGAGCAATGGATTCAATGGTTTCAAACTACACGGCAAACAACAAACCTCGTTCTTCTGATGCATATTCTCATGGCGGCGAAGCAGGGCATCGCCCAGACAGAGCCGTCATTATGTATACAGCAAAAATAAAAGAAGCCTACAAAGGCGTTCCCGTGATAATAGGCGGAATAGAAGCAAGCCTACGTAGGTTTGCCCATTACGACTACTGGTCAAATACAGTGCGACGTTCAATACTCTTGGACAGCAAGGCAGATTTGTTGGTTTATGGAATGGGAGAAAAGCCTTTGTTAGAAGCGGCACAACGATTGGTTCAGGCAGAAGGGAATGTTCCCCTTAACCTAAAAGGAATTCGTGGAACATGCTGGAGAACAGGAAAAGAAGAGGAATTGCCGGAAGGCAGTTTTGATGCAAACGGGAAATATCTTCCTGCAACACGGCTTCCGTCTTTTGCACAGGTTTCACAGTCAAGCCAAGACGGCAAAACGGCATTCGCTCGTTCTTATCTGTTGCAAGAAAAAAGCACCGACTCTATTTCTGCTGGAATTCTTATAGAGCAAAGTGAAAACCGCTTTGTTGTCCAAGAACCACCTGCATTTCCGTTGTCCACAGAAGAATTCGATTATGTAATGGAACTTCCTTTTGTACGGCGTTGGCATCCCATGTACGACAAACCTGCACCAAACGGGAAAACAGGAGTGCCTGCATTGGCAGAAGTTCAATTTTCGCTTACAAGTTGCAGAGGTTGTTTTGGTGCATGTTCCTTTTGTGCGATTACGTTTCACCAAGGAAAAAGAATCCAAGTCAGAAGCCATGACTCCTTAGAAAAAGAAGCTAAAATTCTTACAAAAATGCCGAATTTCAAAGGTTATATACATGATGTTGGCGGACCTACGGCAAATTTTAGGCAAGATGCCTGTGCCAAGCAGGCAAAACATGGAACTTGCACAAACAAGGAATGCCTAGGAACAAACCCATGTTCAAATTTAAAAGTTGACCACAGTGATTATGTTAAACTTTTACGCAGATTACGTTCGTTGCCAGGGGTGAAAAAGGTTTTTATTCGTAGTGGGATTCGCTTTGATTACCTTTTGATGGACAAAGACAAAACTTTTTTTCGTGAACTGTGTGAGCATCATATTTCAGGTCAACTTAAAGTTGCTCCGGAACACGTGGACGACAAAGTTCTTTCTTTAATGCGTAAAAGTTCTCATGTTGTGTATGAACAATTTGCTTTGGAATACAAAAAAATGAACAGAACGCTAAAAAAACAACAATACCTTGTTCCGTATTATATTGCAGGACATCCGGGAGCGGACTTAAACAACACCTTGGAAGTTGCGTTGTATCTAAAAAAGACGGGATTTGTTCCAGACCAGGTACAGGATTTTTACCCTACGCCTGGAAGTCTTGCGACTTGCATGTACTACACAGGACTGAATCCACACACAATGGAAAGTGTTTACGTAGCACGAGGCTCGCATGAACGCAAATTGCAGAGAGCTTTGCTCCAGTTCAACAAACCAGAAAATCGCAGCCTTGTCCGCGAGGCTCTTGAAAAAATTGGAAGAAAAGATTTATTGCATATATTGCATACAACTTAAAAACCCATTATTTCTTCTATCACTTGTGCATAGGTTTTTTCATAATACAATGTACCGTAAAAAACAGAGGCGGTTAGTAATTTTTTGCCGTAACCACGGGTTTCCTCAAAAGGAAGGAGTTCCAACAATAAATCTTTTGGCAAATTCGGTAGGATGTCTTGCCAATCCCTAAAACGCCTAAGACCAGCATTGTACGAACACAATGCACCTAAAACATTGCCGTCCAAATGTCTTGTCAAGTCTGCAAGATAGAATGCACCAAAACGCAGGTTCGTTTCTGCGTCTTTTAAGTCATAGTCGTTTACTTTTAATTTTCGCGCAATGTCGCCAGCCGTAGCAGGCATAAGTTGTGTAAGTCCAGTCGCACCTTTTACGGAAGCCACTTTTGGGTCAAAAAAACTTTCGCTACGAACCAATCCAAAAAAAACATACTCGCTCAAACCAAATTCAGCGCAAACTTCTGATATTTCTTCGTGAAAAAGTCTGGGATATATCATTTTGTACATCCATTCTTCTGGATTGCTGTCAGCATGATACACAGAATTGGATATAATCCTCAAAGATTGCAGAGAATATTCATCGGTTTCTTGTCTTGAAAGAAAATGCGCAGCCGCCGCCTCTGTCACAAACGAAAGTTCTTTATTGCTTTTATCCCATTCAGGATATATTTCTTCCGGCAAGTTAAACGCAATATATCCTGCCATCAAGGTATCTTTGTCTTGATTTGGAACAAAAGTTTCCACAAGTTTTGCATTATAAATTGTGCGCCTGATTTCTGCGTCTGACAAACCCATTTGGTAAGCTGCCATAATGCGGTAATATGGCGTTCCTCCGACTTTGTATGCGGAATCGAAAAGTTGTTGTGCTGTGTCTTGTGGCTGCAAAAGATTGTCACAAGGCATCAAGCCAAGCTGAAAAAGTCTTCCACACAAATAAGCATATTTTGAACAAGTTTCTTCATCTGCATGGCCTTCAATCAAATTGTAGATAGAATAAAATGAAGACCAATCGCCTTCTGTGAAAACTCGTTGGCAAAGGGTTTCAAAAAAATCGCTATAGTACCAAGCATCTTGAATTGTGGCGGCGTATTTTTCCAAAGCCCTTATTGCTTGTTCTGTAGAATCTTTTAATGCCGTGGAAAAGTAATACCATAAAGCGTTGTCGTACTTGCTTGCGTCCGAAGCAACGTGCATTGCAAGGTCAAATCTGTCGAGTGCTTTTTCTATGTTGCCGCTTGAAGCCCTGTCATAAAGTCTTCCTGAATAAAACCATAGGTAAAACTGAGACTCTTTATTGCCTTGTGTTCTAGCATATGCAGCTGCTGAATCAAAAACACGGGCATTTTCAAGGTGTTTCGTACTCCCGTATAAAAAGGTTCTTCCAATGTCCGACAACACTTCTTCTGATTGAGAAGCAAGCCACTCTGAGGGATTTGACTGCGTGTTCAGTATTTTGGAAATCGTTTTAAAAGACTGGTAATAGTCTTTGTTGAACACACTCATCCTGAAACCAACAAGCCGTTGAATCTCAGGCGACAATGTTTGTAAAAGGAAATCTTTTTGGAATTCATCAAAAAATTCTTTATGGTGAACCGTTATTTTATGATGTAAAAACCAGTCCTCTATTTCTCCGGCAAAGTCTGTTCTGTTCTTTGTTGCAATTGCATGCAACCTCAGTTTTACTAATTCTGGACTTGCGTCATGCAAAAGCCGTGCTGTAACAGAAATGATTTTGTCGTATTCTTCTCCGGTTGCAAGTTCTTGAACAGCCCTTAGCAAGGACTGCGAGTCCTTGTATTTTTCAGCGTAACGTAGAGATGTCGAAATCCTTTCGCTTACTGTTCCCAGTGTGGTAAGTTTTTCCATGCATTTGCGTGCAAAAAAGTCGTTGGATTTTTTTACTCCTTTTTGCAGTAAACGGACGGCTTCTATTTCTTTTTTTTCTTTTAGGTTGTTCAATGCCATAAAATAATAGGAATTGTTGTCTAAATGTGCTTTTTGTAAATTTTCGCCTTGTTTACTACAAGCACAAAGAGGCAATAAAAACAAAAGATATAGAAACGC
>JAZSMM010000059.1:0-10035 GCA_045535895.1 Treponema sp. | reverse complement strand
ACAAAGTGCATTACATCCTGCTTTTTTGATGTCTTCTAAAGCTTGAACCATGTGGATTTCTGATTCTACAATACAAACTGGACATTCATAAATGTCTGCTGCATCATATTTTTTTGCATAGGCATCTACCAATGCCTTTCTTCTGTTCACAGAAAGTGCTTCCGGGAAACAGTCGCGGCTAACAGCCACGATGCCAATCTTTGCCTTTGGCTTGTTGTCAATCATATTTTTCTTGCTCCTAAAAAAAATTATACATAAAATGTATGAGTGAATTCTATAATAAAAATCCTATAAGTCAAGTATAATTTTTATAATTTTTATCTTTTTTGTTTTCAAAATACACTTTGGCAGGTTATAATAAAAAAATCAAATCACAACTTATTTTCAAGGAGTTTCTATGACTTTTTCACATTTCCTCAAACCGTTGATTTTTGCAATCGCAATCTTCATGGTCTGTATTCCGGCAATGTCGGCACCTTCAAAGGACGATTCTGTTTCATGGATGGAAGCCCCATCACTAAAAGAAGCCTATGCCGGCAAGTTGGAACATCTAGGCATGTCCGTCCAATACATAGCATGGAAAACCGGTAAACATGAGTTGGCTTCTGAAGCCATTCAAAAAGGACTGGGGCGGCACTTCACGTGTATAACCATGGGCAATGAATTCAAGCCGGATTCCATACTAGGGACTTATACAGTGGGAGAACCAAAAGCCTTTGAGACTTTCACGGACTCTTACGGAATAGAAATTGACGTTCCAAAGAATCATTTGCAATTCGATGTTGTGGACAAATGTCTGCAAGCCTGTAAAGACAACAACCTTATCATGCGAGGACATGTTCTGGTTTGGCACTCACAAACACCGCAGTGGTTTTTTAAGGAAGGATTCAACTCTTCGGCAGATTTGGTAGACAAAGAAACAATGCGGGCAAGGCAGGAATGGTACATAAAATCAGTCATGGAGCATATAGCAGAATGGGAAGCCAAGCACAACGAAGGAAAACGTATCATTTATTGTTGGGACGTTGTAAACGAAGCTGTTGGCGACAATGCAAACCTCAGGGACGTAGACAGCAACTGGCACAAAGCCTATGCCCCAAAAAAATACGAAGACGGATATGAATACATCATAGACGCATTCCGATATGCCAACAAATATGCCCCGAACGATGTTTTGCTGGCATACAACGACTACAACGAAACTGTTGATGGTAAACGTGCCGAAATAATTGAAGTTCTAAATCAAGTCATGGCACATGAAGATGACGATGTTTTACCGACAAGAATAGATGTCATGGGAATGCAGTCCCACATTAAATATGGAGACCCTTTGCTTGAAACATATGAAGAAAGTATAAAAATGTATCTTGAAACTGGTCTTGATGTCCATATAACGGAATTAGACATCGGAGCAAAGACAAAAAAAGATGCAAATGATGATGAAAAACTAAAACAAACCTACAAGGAATGTTACGAAATGTTTTTGCGCTACCCCAAGACAGAAACAAAAAATGGAATATCAAGTGTTACAATATGGGGTTTGACAGACGATGAAACATGGTTGAACGATGACTCACAACAGCCATACCTCAACAACGTAAAGCCGCAACGCCCGTTGCTTTTTGACAGCAACCACAGGGCAAAACCTGCTTTTTATGGTGTTTTAGAAGCGGCACAATAAAAGCACAAAAAGGCTGCCCAAAAGTTGGATTGCATTCCGCAAAAAAGAACACAATTCCTTTTCGGACAGCCTTTTCTTTTTATCAGTTGCTTAACTAAAATAGTTTTATTCAGTGGCTTTTGCTACTTTCTTTTTAAGAAAGACAAAACAACCCGCCATTATAATTAAACCACAAACAAACGGGACATATGGATTTTTAACAAACCCAGCGATTATGTAGGTAACAAAAGAAATTGCGGCAACAGCAAGTGCATAAGGAAGCTGCGAGTTCACGTGATTAACGTGGTTGCATTGAGCTCCTGCGCTTGCCATGATTGTTGTGTCTCAAATAGGCGAACAGTGGTCTCCACAAACGGCACCAGCCATACATGCGGAAATACAAATAACTCGCAATTCTTCCGTTGCAGAAGGAAACACAGCGATGCAAATGGGAATCAAGATACCGAATGTTCCCCAAGAAGTTCCTGTTGCAAACGCCAAGCCACAAGCAATTATAAAAATAATTGCCGGCAAGAAATTCTTAAACACACCAGCGTTTCCTTCGATTAGGCCGGCGACAAAGGTTTTTGCACCCAAAGCGTCTGTCATGCCCTTCAATGTCCATGCAAGTGACAAAATCAAAATAGCGGGAACCATTGCCTTGAATCCTTCCGGAACACATTCCATGCATTCTTTTAAAGAAATAATCCTACGAATCATGTAATAAATCACAGTGAACACAAAGGCACCAAAAGAACCAATCACAAGACCCACAGAAGCATCCGACGAGGCGAATGAATCAATAAAGTTCAAATAACATTCACTGTCTTTTGCAAAGAATCCACCAGAATAAATCATACCTGCTGTACAGAAGACAATGAGAATCACTATAGGAAGAACCAAATCAACAACCTTGCCCTTTGTTTCAAAATCTTTTTCTTCCGACACATCACTCATCATTTGCATCGCTTTTTCATATTTTGACATGGAACCAAAATCTGTCTTTGAAAAAACCAACACAAAAAGAGCGATAATTGTGAACAAAGCATAATAGTTGTACGGTATAGCCTTTATGAACAATGCAAGGCCGTTTTCACCTTCCGTTACAAATCCGCTCACGGCTGCCGCCCAAGAAGAAATCGGGGCAATGATGCAAACAGGGGCCGCTGTCGCATCAATAATATAAGCCAATTTTTCTTTTGAAATTTTGTGTTTGTCAGCAACGGGTTTCATTACAGAACCCACTGTCAAACAGTTGAAATAATCGTCGATAAAAATCAAAAGACCAAGACAAATCGTTGCGATTTGAGCACCAACTTTTGTTTTGATATGTTTTTTTGCCCAATTTCCAAACGCTGCCGAACCACCGGCTTTGTTCATCGTCACAACCATGATTCCCAAAATAACAAGGAAAATTAAAATTCCAGTGTTATAGGAGTCAGAGATATTGGCAATAAATCCGTCGTTAAAAAGTTGGTTCAAAAAAACACCAAAAGACGGGTCGGGGCTTCCAACGGCAAAAAAGAAAGCACCTATCACAATTCCGACAAACAAAGAAGAATAAACTTCTTTTGTAATCAATGCCAATGCAATCGCAATAATTGCGGGCACCAAAGCCCAAAAAGATCCAATCATTTTCCAATCCTTAAAAAAAGAGTTTATATATCGTACCATACTTTTTATATAAAATAAAGGAAAAAATTCTTTATATTGTTTGCCGTGCCTTGTACCGTGTTTGTATTGTAACAGGCAATGTTTTTGATGTATCATACAGCCATGCAAAGACCAAAAATATGTTTATGCTTGACGGGGAAAACCTTGGCGGAAAACCTGGAAAAGACAAACCATTATCGCAACTGCATTGACATGGTGGAACTACGGGTTGACCATCTGGAAAAAGATGAAAGGTTGCATATTCGCCGCTTTCCTGAAATGGCTGGACTTCCTTGCATACTCACAATTCGCAGAAAAATAGACGGCGGTTGTTTTTTGGAAGGAGAATCCACACGCACAACGCTTTTTGCACGGGGACTTGCTTTTGCCGAACAAGACACCAGAAAAAATTTTGCTTTTATAGATTTTGAAGAAGACTTTCACGTTCCAAGCCTTCAAGACGCCGCGCTGGCATTTGGAACACGCATAATAAGAAGCGCCCACGACATGACAGGAACCATAACAAACATTCCGAGTCGATTGGCGAAAATGCGCACAACGGGCTTTGAGATTCCCAAAATCGCTTGCATGCCAAAGACTTTGGCGGACGTAACCCGAATGTTCAAAGAATGCGAGGATTTAAAAGACACAGAACAAATAATCTGTGCAATGGGACCTTTAGGACTTCCAACAAGAATCCTTGCTTCCAGACTGAACTCTTTTTTGACCTTCACATCTTCGGAAGAATCCAGCCTTGTCAAAACCGTGGGCCACATAGATTCGTTCACCATGACAGAAATTTACAATTTTCACCACATAAACGATGAAACACAAATATTCGGGATAACAGGATTTCCGCTTGCTGTAACGGACAGCCCCAAAATACACAATTTAGGTTACAGGTTGCACAACATGAACGCAGTCTATATACCAGTCCGCTCCCAAAATCCGGCAGAAACCATTGAATTTGCAAACGCACTTGGAATGAAAGGACTTTCTGTTACTGTACCCCACAAAGAAACAATAATACATGACCTTTATCGCGTTTCTGAAAAAGTCGAAGAGACAGGAGCGTGCAATACTATCGTTCGTCAAGAAAATGCTTGGCATGGTTACAATACCGACGTAAAAGGAATTTCCATGGCCGTAAAAGAATTTCTTGGCGTGAAAAATCTGTTTGGCAAGCGTGTCGCAATCATTGGAGCGGGAGGAGCCGCAAAAGCTGTTGCATATGCCGTAAAGCAACTAAAAGGTAAAGCCTGTGTCTTCAACCGCACTGTTTTAAAGGCAAAACAATTGGCAGAAAATTTTGGCTACAAATGGGCACCACTTTCGTATGAATCCATTTCCTTGATTGAACGGTATTCGGATTTGATTATCCAAACAACGTCAAAGGGAATGGGAGCGACTCTCCCTTTCACGGAGGAAAACGACCCCCTTTATTTTTACGACTTCAAAGGCCACGAAGCCTTGTACGACATTGTTTATATGCCGGAGGTCACACCCGTAATGTCACGGGCAAAGGCCGCAGGCTGTTCAGTGGCAAACGGAAAGTCAATGCTTGAATACCAAGCGTATGAACAGTTTAAACTTTTTACAGGAGCTGACTATAAATGAACAATCTTTCACAATCTGAACAAAAAAAACTTGTAGGCATAACAGCCGTTGACAAACTTATTGAAAAAGGCTGGATTTTTTCTGGCATGAAAATAGGTCTTGGGACTGGTTCCACGGCAATGCCCGCCGTAAAACGGCTTGCAGAGCGAATTGCCGACGGTACTTTGAAAGAAATAAAAGCCGTTGCGACAAGTTTTCAGACAACAATAGCGTGCGAAGAATTTGGAATAAGTATTTTTTCTTTGAATTCAAAAGAAATAAACGGTCAACTTGACCTTGCAATAGACGGCGCAGACGAAATCACCCCGGAAAACCACTTGATAAAAGGTGGCGGAGCAGCCCTCTTGCAAGAAAAAATTGTCGAGTACAATGCAAAGCGTTTTGTGGTAATTGCAGATGAAACAAAAGAAGTAAACCATTTGGGAACAGGCTTTGCACTCCCTGTGGAGATAATTGCGGACGCAAGGGTTTCCATAGTACACCAACTAGAACGGCTGGGGGCAAAATGCACGCTGCGAGAAGGTGTAAGGAAAGCAGGTCCTGTAATCACTGACAACGGCAATCTGATTTTGGATTTGCTGTGGTCTTCTCCCGTTGACGCAGCGCAAATGGAAGATGCTATCAACAAAATCACAGGTGTTGTGGAAAACGGATTTTTCACAAAAAACCATCCTTTGGTGTTCACTTCCCATGGCGACGGAACTGTCACGGAACGTGAATAAGACAAAAGGATATTTCTCCCAAAAAAACAAATAAAAACTGAAAATACCCCCCGATTCGGGTGTATTTTGATTTTCAAACATCCCCTACAATAAACCCATATCTTAATTATGTAATCCTTTTCAAGGGTTTATTTGGAGGAAACATCATGGCAGTTTGCGAAAAATGCAAGGCAAATGTGGAGGACGGCATGAAAACTTGTCCTGAATGCGGAACAGTTATAGAGCCACAGGAAGAAAAAACAACTTCCAGCGAGCAATCAACGTCAGAAACACAAAAATTCGAACAGGCAACGCAGGAAGAAAATTTTTCCTCAAAGGTGACGAAAATCAACGACACCGCTGACACAACGGAGGTATTTTCAAAAACGGATATTGAACAGAACAAAGTGATGGCTGTATTGGCATACATTTTGTTCTTTGTTCCGTTGTTGGCAGCAAAAGACTCTCCGTTTGCACGGTATCACGCCAATCAAGGGCTTGTATTGTTCCTGTGCGGACTAATCTGCGGTCCTGTTTTGTCGCTAATTCCAGTGTTGGGCTGGATTCTCGCTCCAATCTTGAGCATAGGAATTACCGTGCTTGCTATTATCGGAATCGTCAACGTGGTGAACGGCAAGGCAAAGGAACTGCCCATAATCGGCAAGTTCAAAGTTTTAAAGTAACTTGTGAACAAAACAAAGTACGGTTGGAATATTGTGTCAACCGTACTATTCTAGTCAACGCAAGCTACCACCACAAAATCGGCAAAGAAAGTTGTCGGAAAAATTGAGCAAAGGCTAGCCTCAATTGCTTAAAAGCAGAACCTATTTTGTCGAAAGCCAAACAAATAGGTTCCCTCATCAGAACAATGTGAGCCACAACATAAAGACAAATCACATGGTTTATTTCGCTTGATGAAATTCTTTCAAACGAAACACCTGCCAAAAGTTCCGGCTTTAAGGCTACAACTACAGCTGCAACAAACAAAAGACTTGCAATTACGTCAAAAAAATGAGCAAAAAATATTCTTGCTCTTGACTTTTTTGTGGCAGTGTCTTCCACAGTTCGCTGAATCCTTTCAACTTTTTCTTTTTGCTCTTTTTCTTTTTGCTTTTGTTGTTTTTTTTCTTTGACATTGTTGCTGAATGAAACAAAAGTTTCCTTTATTTTTTCTTTAGCTGAATAAAAAGAATTCAGCACGCAGTCCAAACCATTGTAAAAAACCAAGGGTTCTTCAGAAAGCATGATATCCATTAAATCTTGTTGCGGAAATTCATTCTGGTTAAAACCATAGCTCAATGTATTTAAGAAAACTGTTTTTTGTTCCTCTGGCATCTGCTTAAAATACAATGTTTTTTCTGTTTTATCGGTTTTGATTGCCAACTTGAAAACAAAATCGCTTGCTGCTTCTTGTGGAGAAAGATTTAATGTTTCAACAAGAACTTTGTCCATGGTAAAAGTTGCAACGCCTTCGCTTTCGGATTTTAGCAGGCAACCGCAAGCGCCTTCAGATGCGAACCCAAAATTCCAATACAAAGCCTTGTCCGTAAACACAAACCCTTTGCGAAAATAACTAGTAGTCCACAATCCACAAAGGATTTTGTCCTTCGAATCAATCCCATAAATTCTACGCAGACGACATTCTGTGTGTTGCGGAAAATCTTTTTGCAAATGCAACTTTGTGATTTTAAATATTGGGTTCATGTCAATTGCACCTTTTTAAAACATCATTTTAATACGTATATTTTCCTGTAATCAGGTAATAGTATAAAACTGTTTTTTGCAACCCGCAAGAAAAATCCTTTTATAAGTAGTATTTATTACCTTTGTCAATGTTCTTTATTCATTCAAATGCAGGATAATAAAATAATGAACGAAGAAGGTTTACCGGACATTCCAAAACTTTTGGGGCAAAACATAAAAAAATTTCGTAAAACCCACCATTTGCAATCATTTCAACAAAGTGGTATTAATTAACCTATGCACAGGAATACGACTCCACCGCACAAAAACTACAAGCTGGACATGACTTCTGGTTCAATATTGGGCAACCTGCTAAAATTTTCCGTCCCGTTGATTTTGTCAAGTGTTTTGCAACTTCTTTTCAATGCGGCCGACATTGTTGTGGTCGGGCGGTTTGCAGGAGACAATTCACTTGCGGCGGTAGGCTCCACAAGTTCATTGATCAACCTCTTGGTGAACCTTTTTATTGGTCTTTCCATTGGGACAAACGTTGTTGCCGCCAATTTTTTTGGAGCTGGCAAAAAAAAGGAATTGAGCGACGCAATCCATACCGCCATGTTGTTGAGCGTATACAGCGGCCTTGTCTTGACGGCGATTGGCGTACCGGGTGCAAAATATGTACTTGCCCTTATGCAGACACCCCAAGACGTGCTACCCTTGGCGACGATTTATCTTCAAATCTATTTTGCCGGAATGGTAGCCATGATGATATACAACTTTGGCAGCGCAATCCTAAGGGCAAAAGGCGACACAAAACGTCCTCTTTACTATCTTTTTTTCGCAGGAATAATAAACGTAATCTTGAACCTTATTTTTGTAATAGTCTTTAAAATGAATGTTGCCGGAGTGGCTTTGGCAACTGTAATATCGCAGATTATCTCCGCATTCCTTGTAGTTCGATGTCTTATGAACGAAACAGAAGAATTTAGATTAGCTCTTTCAAAACTCAAAATGGACCACTACATCTTTATAAAAATCGTGAAAATCGGGGTTCCGGCAGGTTTGCAGGGGATTGTTTTTTCTTTGTCAAATGTGGTGATTCAGTCGGCTATAAATTCATTTGGAGCAATAATCGTGGCAGGGAATTCAGCCGCACTCAACATTGAAGGATTTGTCTACACCGCCATGAATGGGTTCTCCCAGGGAATCCTTACATTTACATCGCAAAACCTTGGGGCAAAAAAGCCGGAACGGATACGAAAGGCTGTTCCCATCTCTTTAAGCTGCGTCCTAGGGATTGGCTTGGTGATGGGTTGGACTGTCGCTTTTTTTGGAGAATTTTTTCTTGGACTGTACACAAAAAGCCCGCAAGTTGTCGCAGCAGGCATCAATAGGCTTTGGATAATAGGCATGACATATGCGTTATGCGGAACCATGGACGTGACCGCCAATGCAATCCGCGGACTAGGGCATTCCTTGTTGCCTATGGTCATAACACTGGTGGGAGCTTGCGGAATAAGGCTGGTTTGGCTTGCGACAATATTCCAAATACCTGAATTTCATTCACCAACAGCAATCTATGTTTCCTACCCGCTTTCTTGGTCTGCGACCTTTGCCGCATTGATTGTTGCCTTTGTATTTTTTATGAAGAAATCCCAAGCTCAAAGCGACTTTTAACCCAGCTTTAAACATCTAGTTTTCCGTCTATCCAATTGACGACATCGGAGTAAACCAATTCCCGTTTTTCTTCGTTCAGAATCTCATGGCGCATGTCGTCATAAAGACAACCCTTCACATCTTTGTAACCACAACTACGCATAAATTCCTGGGCGTTGTACCAACCTTTTTCCCCAAGTATAACCGGATCTTTTTCTCCAGCGATGAACAAAATCGGCAAATCAGGATTGCCTAGATTCCAACCCTTTTTGCTGTAAACAGTTTTCAAAAGAGAAAACAGGTTTTTAAAGCCGTTCAGTGTAAAGGTGAACCCACACAACTCGTCGGAATTGTAGGAGTGAACCACATCTTTTTTTGCACAAAGCCATCCATTTTCTAGTTCAACTTCTCCGACCTGTTTGTTGTAAGAACCAAATGCAAGGTTTTGAATCAATTCACTTCTATGACGCTCTCCATAAAAAACGTTGAGCAACGAAACAATAGCCAATGCCGCTCCCGTCAAAGGGTTGTTTCCGGGTGCCCCACAAACTACAAGTTTATCTATTTCATCGTCATATTTCTTTACGTAACTTCGGACAACAAGAGAACCCATGCTGTGGCCGAACAAAACAACAGGAACAGAAGGGAAAAGTTCTTTCAATTTCAACGTAATTTGATGCAAATCTTCAACAATCGCACTTCCGTCTTTGTCATAAAAATATCCTAAATCTTCCGGATTTAAAACACTTTCTCCATGTCCTCGGTGGTCATGGATTGCCGCAACAAAACCTTGCGCCACCAAGTGTTCCATAAACTCAAAATAACGTTCTTTGTGCTCTGCCATTCCATGAGAAAATTGAACTATTCCACGTACTTGTACGTCCGGAACCATGACAACAATGTTCAAAACAAGTCCATCTGCGGCGGACTTCACCGAAAAATCTTGTCTTTGCATGGAAGCATTATAACATAACTGCGTATATAAGTAAAACCTAAATCCGTGCGCCATCAACCCCGCCCATCCGTGCGTAAGCAAAACATGCAACCGTATGCATGTAACGTGGC
>JAZSMM010000356.1:0-13048 GCA_045535895.1 Treponema sp. | reverse complement strand
TGATTCAGATTCTGTGCAAGGCAATTCCGTCTTTTATGGAGGCGTATGATGAGAACAAGTCCTGATTTTGTTCCTTTTTTTTCACCTTGTCTTGGCAAAGAAGAAGAAGAAGCTGTTCTGCGTGTGATGCGTTCCGGATGGATTACCACTGGGAAAGAAAGCCTTGAATTTGAAAAGGAATTTTCAACATATGTTTCCTGCAATGGCTCGTTGGTTCACTCTTTGGCCGTGAACAGTGCCTCAAGTGGACTTCAACTTGCATATGAAGCCTGTGGCATTGGAACTGGGGATTTCCCGGGGAAAATCCTTACTACGCCATATACTTTTGCGTCCACTGTCCTTTCTGCATGTCATTTGGGTGGTGGCGTTGTATATGCGGACATAGAAAAGGACTCCTTCAACATAGATCCGGTTCTGCTTGAGCGGGCTTTAGACAAGGGAAAGGACATAAAGGCGATTGTTCCTGTCCATATCGCAGGGCTTCCTTGTGATATGGATTCCATTTGTAAGATTGCGCGCAAACACGGTGTTCCTGTTGTAGAAGACGCCGCCCATGCTTTTCCGTCAAAAACCAAGAATGGTTTTGCCGGAACTCTTGGTGATATAGGTGTGTTTTCGTTTTATGCGACAAAACCAATTACAACAGGTGAAGGCGGAATGGTCTGCACTTGTAACGATGAATATAAGCAGAGGATGGCAATCATGCGTATGCATGGTATAGACCGTCCTGTGTGGAATCGGTATACGTCGGACAAGGCCTCATGGGAATATGATGTGGTGGCTCCTGGTTACAAATTCAATCTTCCTGACATTTTGGCGGCTATTGGTCGGGTTCAGTTAAAAAAGGCGGAAGCCATGTTTGACGAACGGAAAAAAATTGCGGAACAATACAACGAGGCCTTTGCAGGCTGCGACTTTTTGCGATTGCCGCCGGACGGTGACGGGAATGCATGGCATCTTTATATTCTTGGCATTGTCCCGCACAAACTTAGGCTGACCCGAAATGAATTTGCTGCAAAACTCCAAGAAAAGGGGCTAAAAATTTCCATGCATTTCATTCCGCACTTCAATATGACCTACTTTAAAAACCGGTTTGGTTTGAATCCCAGCGACTATCCAAACGCCATGAATCGTTACGAAACTTCCTTCTCTTTGCCTTTGTGGCCGGGAATGACAGAACAGATGGTTTGTCATGTTGTGGAGACCGTAACAAACCTGGGGAAAGAATATTATGTGCGCTAAACGAAAAGCAAAACCAAGACTTCTGGATTTCTCCAAGTCTTTTTATACCGACTTGGAAATGGAAGGTATGCTGCATGCTGTTTTTGTCAGAAGCCCCATAGAAACCGGCATGATAAAATCCATAACGCATCCTGAACTTCCACAAGGATGTTTTTTGATTACAGCCCAGGACATTCCTGGTGAGAAAAATGTAAATGTGCTTAAAACATCGATTCCTGTTTTTGCCCACGAAAGGGTGTCTTACAGGGGCGAACCCATAGGGATGCTTGTTGGTCCTGACAAGAATCAACTTGACCGTCTTTTGAATGGCGTTGTGATCAGGTTCAAACAGATGGACTTTGATATTCCGAGTGCATCGGAACAAACCGGCATGCAGGAGGATGATGTAATTTCTTCTGATAAAATACTTGCCCATAAAATCGTTTCGGGCGGTCAAAACGCTGAAATGGTTTTTGCCGAATCCGACATTCAGGTTGAAGGCAACTATTCGTCTTTGATTGATTCCAAAGTCTGTAGCGAGCCAGTGGGTGGAATTGCGGTATGGAATCAAGACACGCTTTCTTTGTATTCCCCGGTACAATGGTTCAGCCAAGTCCGGAGTGCTATTTCTCAGGTTTTGGGGATTGGCACCCATCAAATTGAAATAAAGAAAACCCTCTCTGCCGGTGGAAATTCGTCCAATATTTGGTATTCTGCCGTTGTGATGGCTCAATTGGCTTTGGCGACAAAAATTTGTGGCAAACCAGTAAAACTTGTTTTTTCACGGGAGGAACAGCGTCTTTATGCTGAAAGGGGCGTTCCAGTGCTTGTAAGCCATAGGACGGCTGTGAATCCGGACGGGAAAATTAAAGCGATGATAGTTTCCATTGTTCTTGATGCCGGCTACTATAATCCGTTTGTATACGAAATAATAGACAGGCTTGTAATAACATCTGTTGGAATTTATTCTGCTGATTCATACAAGATAGAAGCATATGTGGTTCGATCTTCCAATCCGCCTGCATCTGTGAATCTTTCTAGGATAGACAGCCAGGTTTTTTTTGCCGTGGAAAAACAAATGCAACGAATATGTACAAGGGTGAACTTGCTTCCGCATGAGGCAAGACTTCTTAATTGCGACCCCAAAAAAAGCGCGCCTTTTTGCTTTAACTTGTACACCATTGACCAAATAATAAATACAGTTGTGAAAGCAAGTGATTTTTCAAGAAAATATGCCTGCTACAAATTGGATGGTCTTGCCAGATTGGAAAGCAGTTCTCTTTCTTTTTCCATTCCCATAAGAGGTGTTGGTTTGGCTTCTGCTTTTGAAGGCAGCGGTTTTGTCGGTTCCGACTACTATGCATCTAGCCTAAGCATGAAAGTCACAATGGAAAAAGACGGTACGGTTGTCATCCATTCATATCCACCGTCGGCTTCGATACGTTCAATATGGTTGCGGCTTGTTTCTTCCATGCTTGACATCCCCATGGAAAACATAAAAATAGACAGTGACTTTGACATAGCTTCCGAGCCAAAATATCCAAACGGTTTTTTTGGTAGCATAGGGGTGATGACCCAGCTACTGAAAAAATGCTGCACGGCAATCCAGAGGCAGAGGTTCCGTCATCCATTGCCCATCAGCGTGTCCAGGGGAATAACTCCGCAGCAAAAAAAACAATGGGATTCCAATTCTTTTTCTGGGACTCCTTTTTTTGCAACAGCATCTGGGGCTATGGTTGTGGAGGTCGAGTTGGATCCTTGTACTTTTAGGATAAACATACGTGGAATATGGATTGCAATAGATGCCGGGGAAATCGTCGCTCCTAGGCAGGCAATGGCTACGGTAAAAGCCCAAGTGCGCTTGTTGTTGTCTTCTCTTTTGGAAGACGACAACATTAGCTATGATAAAATGGAGATACAATTCATAAAGTCAAGTGACGAACCCAAACAAGTCGGCGAGTTGGTTTACAATCTTCTTCCAGTGGCTTTTGCTTGTGCTGTGGAACAAGCATTTTCCCGGCAGATTGAAAGCATTCCGATTAGTCCCCAGCTGATTTCCCAACCTGTCACAAAAGAATCCATGATTGCAGAAAAAAATGTTCAGGAGGTCGTACCGTGAAAATCCCTCTGGTATTGAATGGCGAGCAAACAATCTTGGAGGCCGAACCCCACGAAAAATTGACGAGCGTTTTGCGCAGGTGTCAGTTTTTTTCGCTGAAGTGCGGTTGCGAGGAAGGCTTCTGCGGTTCTTGTACCGTAATGTTGGATGGTCACGCTGTGCCTTCTTGCATAATTCCTGTGGCTTCTGTCAGGGATTCTCAAGTGGAAACACTGGAACATTTCTCAAAGACAACTACCTATGGGCTGATTATGGAGGCATTTAAAAAATCCGGCATAAATATGTGCGAATATTGCAACACTGGGAAGATTTTTGCGGCATATGATTTGATCCTCACATATAAGCGTCCGACTAGACAGCAGGTATATGAAACCGTCCGCCACTTCAACTGCCAGTGCACGGAAACGGACAACCTTGTGAACGGAATAATACTTGCGGCAAGATACTGTGCGGCGGAGCAGAGGTGATTTATGGAAAACAATGGTTCTGTTTATTTTGCCCGCAACATAGCGGACGCTATCTATCAATTGAAGACTACTTCTAATCTTCAAGTTTGTGGTGCGTGTACGCAATTGGAACAAATGCCTAAGGTCGCTCTTGTTGTACGAAACATAGAAGAACTAAAGACAATAGACAGAAAAGAGCGCTATGTTGAATTTGGTTCCGCTGTCACGTTGAGCCAAATCCTTGAGCTTGGGGAAAAAAGGATGCCTGGTGTTTTGCATGATGCTATTTCGCTGACGGCTATACCTCTTGTACGCAATGTCGCGACCATTGGGGGAAATATATGTGCTTCTGGGATAAAGCGTACGCTCTTTGCTCCTTTGTTGGCTTTGGATGCAAGGCTTGAGTTGAGAAGCAACTTGGAGACTTTGACTGTTCCCATGTCCCAGTTCAATGGAGTTCCCTCCGGCTATATGCTCACAAGAATCCGCGTGCCATTGGAGGAATGGGACGTTGCTGTGTTCAGGCGAATCGGGCCGGCGTATAGGATTGACAATTCATCCGCTTCTTTTGTTTTTTTGGCGAATACGCAAAAAGACAGGCTTTTGGAACTTCGTATTGCTTTTTGTGGGGCAATCCGATTTAGGAGTCGCGACTTGGAGAATATTCTTATTGGAACAAAATTGCCGCTTGTCCAGCGAGATATAGAAAACATGAAGGAAACGGCTTCCAAGGTGTTTGATGAAGTGACATTGAATTCAGACTCTGTAGAAGACTCCGGTTCAGAACTGTTCAAGATGCTCAAAATCAAATTTTTGAACCTGCTTAAATATTCCCTTGAACAATTGACTTGATGCTGTGCAGGACAAAAAAAAGACCGGCATACAAGCCGGTCATGCCCATCAGGCAACCAGACGCACAATGGGTGGGAGGGGATTTGTACGCCTGATACTATATTTTCGGCATAAACAAAAAAAACTTTAGTTCATTTTACGCTCAATGACTATTGTGTTTCCGTGATGTCGACTTCCATGGAAAGGTTAACCGTATAGGATCTTCCGTTTACAGCTTGAATCGTTTTTGTTATTTCATAGTCTCCCACAATCAAGCGTAGTATATGCTCTCCTTGTTCGATAATGAAGGGTTCTTTCCCGTTTTGAATGTTGTTGTCATTGAAAAACACTGTTGTTCCTTCCGGCAATGCTAATTGAAGAGTAGGGGCTATGTCCCTAAGTTGAATGCTTACGCTTGTGTTTTGAGCTTGTTCTATGGTGAACACCCGTGTTTCGTTTCTGTAAAAATCAGACACAATTGTTAAGTGATGCATCCCCGTGTCCAAAATCAATGTGTTGTCGTCAAGTACAACGGGATTTTCGTCTATAAATACGGAATATGGTTTCTCTATGGGATTGTGTTTTTCGTCCAAAGGATATTTCATGTCAAGGGAGAGTTTCCCTTTGTCTACATAAACTGGCTTTACAGTTACTCCAAGCGTCTCTTTGTCAAAGGACTCTGGGATTCCTTTCATAACAAGTTGAAACCGAAAAAAAGCAAAACGGTCTGTTTTGTCGTATACAACAGGCAGAATTGTGGTGTATGGCGATTGTTTTATGGTGTGCTCCTGCTCCAAAGGTATTACCAAACTCAGACTAAGCCTGCCGGGGAGGGTGTCTATCATTTGACGCTTTCCGGAATAGTCTATTTCTTCATGGGAAGGTACGGGAGATATGTCGGTGTATATGGAATACGCTACGGCTCCCATGTAGTGTGAAATCAAATCCGGAATCTTGATTTCAATTTCCAATGCCTGCAAAAAAGTGGTGTCTGCGGGAAGAAAAATAGCAATGGCATCGTTGATTCCTGAAACACATTCTGCATTTCCTGTTTCAGGCATTTGTAGAACAATGGTTTTATGAGTACGAAAAACCTCTGCGTTTAGCGTTGCCGCTGCGAACAAGAGAAAAAAGCCTGTCAAGAATCGCTTTGTGCGTTCCATAAAAAGTCCTCACTTTAAAGTACTGGAAGAAGTCTACGAGGATCTTGCGCCGCTCCGTTGACCCTGATTTCGAAATGGAGGTGCGGTCCGGTCGAAGCCCCTGTCGTTCCCACCTTCCCTATGACGGTTCCGCCGTGTACTATCTGACCTTTTTCCACTAGGATTTTTGACAAGTGGGCGTATATACTTTGCGTGTTGTTGTCATGATCCAGAACAATGAATTTCCCGTATATATTGTCATGTGCGGCGTTTGCCACTATTCCGGACTTGCAGGAAAAAACGTCCGTTCCTTCCGGAGCGGCAAGGTCAATCCCTTTGTGGAATTTCATGTCGCCTGTTATCGGACTTGTCCTCATCCCAAAATGGGATGTAAGTACACTGTCTTCCAACGGCATCCTAAGTGTGGCGTCAAGGAAAAACGCCCTTTCCGTAGGCGTAAGCCGTTCTTGGGGTGAGTATTGGAATATTTCTCCTTTGATATTATAGCATGATTCTGAATTGGGTGCATACAGTCTTTTTTTTACCAATGTTCCAATTGCGGACGAAGGCTTTTCTGGTATGAACAATCCCGGTGCATTTGGAATTGTAAGGACTTTTCCGTAAATAGGTGTGTCGCTGGATTGGATTCCGTTTAGAAGGGCGATTTCTTCATATGGTATTGAACATCTGGCTGCAATGTGGAACAAGGTGTCTTCTTCTTTTACGATATAATTGTAAAACGAGATTTGGAAAGGCTTGTTTGCGGCTATGCATTGGTAGGCTTTCTCTATTTCCTGCATATAACGTGAAAACACTTTGTCTCTTGGAGAAAGGGAGGGCATGTCTGTTGCCGTCGCTTGGACAGGTTTTTCTGCATAGACAAAAAGCGAAGTGACAAAGATGAGAGCTAACGAAACAAAAAGCCGCTTGACGTATCTACTGACCATCTTTTTTTATCCCGAATGCCAAAATCCCGTATAGAACAAGTGTTACAAGGATTGATATGACCGCTCCAATGTTTTTGTATGAAAGCACGCACATAACCGTACTTGCCACACCTGCAGTGCATACAAATATTTTTGCAATTGATACCAACATGGCGGAATGCAATTTCTTGTTTTTTTCATTGTTCGCTTTCGTCATGTTGGTTTTTACTTTTTTTGCTATGACCAAAACGATTGCGCATACCACGCAAAATCCCACGAGAATTGTGTATATGTCTGGATGTGTTACTGCAAGTTTCCATAACGGCAAGACAAGAATTGCACCGCAAAGGACACAAAACAAAACCAGCAATATTATTTTCAAGGCAGAAAGAAGTAGGTTTCCGTAACCACGGATAATTCTTTGAATCATAGGAATGCTTTTGAACTTTGTTCCTTGGAATTCGTCTTCCATAAAAAAAACAGGTTCTGACGGTAATAAAAGCCGAAAGAACCTGTTCGCCTAAAAGAATGCTTATTCTTCTACGATTGCTTCCGTGGGGCAAACGCCGGCACAAGTTCCACAACTAACACAAGCGGCTGCGTCAATAACGCGCTTGTCGTTGCTTTCGCTTATTGCTCCAGTTGGGCATTCGCCTTCACATGAACCGCAGTTCACGCAGGCATCTGTAATTTTGTAAGCCATAAAAGTACCTCTTGTCCTTAATGATATACCTTAAAAATACCATATATTTTGCCAAAACACAAGGCATAACATACGTTTTTTCTTAAAAAGGTTGACCGCGTACCGCCAACGCTTTTTTCAAGGTTTCTACATTTTCTTTCATCGTGTCTATATATGAATCTTTTTCCAAGGGACCTGTCACGGCAGAATTTAAAGGATGCACAGGGACATTTGTTTCATTGGAAATAATTTGTGCGGCGGTGGAATGGAAATTTGGCTCTACAAAGAGAAGAGGTGTGTTTCCGTTTTGCTGCATCTCTTTTATTCTTTCTGTCATTTGTACCAATTCCTTTGGGGAACTTTCCTTGCCGTGTTCTTGTTCAATTGTGGCAATCAAGTCCAGATTCAATTCGTCGGCAAGATACGGAAAAGCGTCATGGAAGGTTATGGCGGGTGTTCCGGACAATGGTTTCAACTGGGAACTCATGTATTGCGACAAGGATTCTAGTTTCTCAATGTATGTCCTGGCGTTTTCCATGTAAAGGTGGGAGTTGCCGGAATCTATTTGCGAAAGGGATTTTGCGATTTGCATTGTCTGATGGGCTGCTCCTTTTGGTGAAACCCAAACATGCGGGTTTTCGTCCAAAACGGGAAATCCATCGCTGGCTACGATTATTTGTTTGGGTTCTTTGGTTTCCAGCACTTTTTCCAGAAAATGCTCCATTCCGACACCGTTTATTACGATTGCATCGCTTTTCTCTATCGCCATCATGTCTTTTGTTGTAAGTTGATAGTCGTGCAAACATCCTGTGTCCGCCGGAGCCAAAAGTGATAATGTTATGTTTGGAACCCCTTGCGTTATGTTCATCAGCATGATGTATAACGGGTAAAAACTTGCGGTTATTTTAAAGTCAGGTGAAGAACCTGTAGAAACCTCCGTTTTTTTGTGGCATCCGTTGATTGAGCATAGTAAAAAAACTACAAAAACAATCATATTAAAAAATTTGTTTTTCATGTAATAGACTATAGCGGATTTGACGTTTTTAGGCTATATTTACATATCAAGATAATTCAGTTTTACAGGGGAAACGGAATGTGTGAAATCGACAAAAAAAAGATAGCTTCTATGATAGACCATACGAATTTGAAGGCAACAGCAACGGTTGCCGAAATAAAGAAACTTTGCCAAGAAGCCCTTGAATTTAAATTCGCTTCTGTTTGTGTGAATCCCGTCTACGTGGCTTTGGCTTATAGCATTTTGAAGGATACCGATGTCAAAGTATGCACGGTGGTTGGTTTTCCCTTGGGAGCAACCTCGCATGAAGCAAAAGCTGCTGAAGCCGCTTGTGCGGTGACTGATGGAGCGCAAGAGATTGACATGGTTATTGACATAGGCGCGGTGAAAGACAAACGATTTGATGATGTGGAGGATGACATTTCTCTTGTTGTCAACGCCGCCAAGCCCGCTATTGTCAAGGTGATTTTGGAAACTTGCTATCTTACAGAAGAAGAAATAATCGCTGCATGCAGGATTGCAGTGAAGGCAGGAGCTTCTTTTGTGAAAACTTCCACAGGTTTTGGTTCCGGCGGTGCAACGGTGGAAGCGGTTTCCATTATGCGAAAGACTGTCGCTGAAGAAATAGGGGTAAAGGCTTCCGGCGGAATCCGCACTGCAGAAGATGCGTTGGCGATGATTGCCGCCGGGGCAAATCGGTTGGGATGTTCCGCCGGGGTGTCTATCTGCTCCTGACAGAACCCTGTCTTTTAGTTTCCTGCTTGAACCAACGTCACGGCAGCTGTCGCAACAATGTCTTCGGCGGAACAACCTCTGGAAAGGTCGCTTATCGGCTTGGCGAATCCTTGTAAGAACGGACCGTAGGCATCTGCACCTGCAAGTCGTTGTACAAGTTTGTAGCCAATGTTTCCAGAACCCAAGTCCGGGAATACGATTGTGTTTACCTTGCCTGTTATCGGGCTTCCGGGTGCTTTTTTTTCTGTCACGGAAGGAACAAGGGCTGCGTCGGCTTGAAGTTCACCGTCCAAAAGCAATTGGGGTGCCCTTTCTTTTGCAAGTTTGACCGCTTCTTGCACACGCAACACATTTTCATGGTTCCCACCGGAACCTTTCGTTGAAAAGGACAGCATCGCCACCACAGGTTCTGCACCAATCATTTTTTTGCAGGAATCTGCGGCTGAGACAGCGATGTCTGCAAGTTGCTCTGATGTTGGAACAGGGATTACCGCGCAGTCTGAAAAAATCATCAGTCCGTCCGCTCCCCATTTGCTGTTGTGGGTGTCCATCACAAAGCAGGATGAAGCAGTCTTTGTTCCCTGTGCCGTTCCGATTATTGTGAGACCTGCCCTAAGCACGTCGGCCGTGGAGGAAAGCGCTCCTGCAACCATGGAATCCGCCTTGCCCATCCTGACCATCATTGCGCCGAATCGCAGGAAGTGTTTTATGTCCGTGGCGGCTTGTTCTTCCGTCATTCCCTTTTTTTTGCGCAGCTCGTAATATTCTTTTGCAAAATCATTGTTCCACTCGGAGGTTTCCGGGTCAATCAAAGTGATTCCATCAAGAGGTACCCCTTTTTTTGTTGCTGTATCCTTGATTTGCTCTGGCTTGCCTAGAAGAATCACTTCTTTTGCAAGTTTCTCTTCCACAATTTTCGCAGCCGCTTCTATTGTGCGTTCCTCGTTTCCTTCAGGGAGAACAAGTTTCTTTTGCAATGCGGATGCTTTCTTTTTCATTTCTTCTACGAAATTCATGGTTCTTGTCCTTTTAGTTAAGAATTTTCAAGGCGGAGATGCCGTCCTGTTTATGGAAATATAGCATAATTTTATTTGCGTGTTAATAGAGATTTTATTTTTCGTCTTCGGTTTTTAAAGAACAGCAGGAATTTGACGGGCAGTTTATGCAAGAGCATCCGCAGCCATCTTGTTCGCCTTTTTTTGTTTTTATTATTTTTCTTACCAGTGTCACAATGACAATTACTGCGACAGTTGTTCCGATTATGTAGTTGATCATTTTGTCCTCCTATAGTTACCTTATGCTAACTATCGCAAAAAGTCAACAAGTGAAAGCCATTTTTTTGTGTCATGGATTGAGGTGCAAGGTTCCGTATTCGTCTTCTATCGTTGCCTTTATGCTTTCCATTGGCTTCCATAACACGGATATGGTGAAATACGGACTGAAATCGTACCGTTTTTGTCCGTTTTCCGTGATTATTCTTGGTTCAATTTCAAATTCCGAGGCTAGTTGCCAGTCGTGCAGCTCATGCGTCAATTTTATGTTCAGGGATTTCAACTTGAACCCAGAGCTTTCCCGTTTTGCCTTGTCCCAAAAGGCAAAGGAATTGATCAAATCCTTGAATATATTTGTTTCGCCTGGAATTTTTGGTTCAAAACCTGTGTGTTCCTGAATGTATCGGTATATGACCTGGTTCTTTGAGGACGAAGAAAAAGTGAGCGTGAACAAATCGTTTATGACAAAAGATATTGCGGGGTCGAACGTGAAATAACTGTTTGTAGGCCGCTGCATGTCGTAATAAAGCGTTGTCGATATGGAAGGGGAGAATTTCACCTTGTCGCCCAAAAAAGTAAAATCTTTTGCGCCGCTCCTGTAGTTAAACCTTAGGTAAACAGGCTGAAATTTTTTTTCGTCCGTGGTTTTCCAGCCGGAGTTTTCGTTGAATTCGTAATCATTTGTGTAAAGCATTGAGTATGAAACGGATAGGTTGAATGCGCTCAACGACAGGCTGTAGCTGGACGGATTTTTTTCTTCCATGTCGTACTTAAACGTGCTGGAAAGTTTCAGTTTGTCAGAGAAAAGAGACAAGGATGCGCTTTGGTTCAATGGGTTGAAGACCCATTCTTCATCGGTCGCACTTTTTTGTTTGATTCCGGCGGACACGGAAGTCGTAAAATATGGAAATCCAAACGACAAGGTTCCTGTGTATTGGTCCACCTTTGGAGGCAGGTTTGTGGAGAGGGTTAGTTTTTGGGAAAAGTCCCCTTCTTCCGCAACGAAGGTGAAATTCATCGTGTGGTTGGAAAAACTCTCGTCATCCCATTCCGGCAGTTCGTACTCCCATTCAGGTTTTTCCACGGTGCCGACAAAACTTGTGCGGACGAGTTTTATTCCCGTGTTCCATGAAAGGGATGTGTTCTTGAATACAGGGCTGTAGATTAAAGGTTTGAACGAAAGGCTGTTTGTGTTCTCCAAATCCATCTTTTGTGATGTGTAGTCGTTTTTTATGGCGGTTTCTCTGCCACTTTCCACTTTGTATTCAGGATGCCTTTGGACTACAGGAGAAAATTCCAGGTTGTTGTTGAGCGAGATAAAAGAATCTCTGTAACCCAGCGTACTGGAAAGTTTGGTCGCCGACGTGAACTTGAAAAATGTGGACTTCAAGTCTTCCCAGTTGAAGTCGTTCCTTGTGGCAGGAGCGTCGTATGATATTTCTGTCACAAGCGAAGGTTGAATTGTGTACCCCAAACTGTACGTCAAGCCGCTAATCTTGCTTGCAGAGGGAGCTTTTATGGCAATAAGCGGCAGGTTTTCCTGTGTGGTTTCATCCTGCTGCGTAGATTCTTCCTGTTTTTCTGTGTCGTCTGATTCTGTGTCGTCGTGCTCTTTTTTGTCTTCGCTTTCAAATTCCGGCGGGACGTTCAGCCTTGGAATTTTCGATTTGACTTGACTTGAGACCCTTTTTGTCTTGGGATACTCGAATATTGTACCTGCTGCGCTCATTGTTATTGCAAAAGGTTTTATTTGCGACGGATAAAAGAATTTTCGTGACGGACTTACGAGTGCTTCTTCTTGTGTCAAGTCGCTGGTGTCTGTCTTGGAAGAGAAAACCATGGAAGCGGAAGGTGAAAAGGTCAACCTGTCAAGATACGGTTTTGCAGAGTCCAGTTTAGGGGTGTACGAGCTTGTCAAATTCCATGTAAAGGATGTTTCTTCATGATCATCGTCGTCCTCGTCATCTTCCTCCCCGCTGCTCAAGAGCATGTCTATCCAGTCCATGGTTTCTTTTCTGTAATAGGTGAAATCTCTTGTAAAAAATGGATCTGAATAAATTGGCATTGAAAGTTTCAATGTGAAAGGGGTTGTCATGGAAAACTCCAAGTTGCCTTTATAGCGGAAAGGCAGCTTCAAGCCAAGGAAGTCGGATTTGTTGTAAAAGGACTCCCCTGAACTGGAATAGGGAGTGTAGATGTCGCCGCTTTGCTGCGTCTGGAACAAGGTACGGCTCATGCCTATGAAAAGCGCAACATTCAGGTTGTCCAACCATGTATCTTTGGGTTTGAACGCCCCGTCAAAGCCCACCATTCCACCCAGGTTTGTGTAGTAGTCTGCCATGAATTTTAAAGTATGGGGGTAGTTTTCTTTATCGTCTTCGTTCAAATTCCTTAGCACAAGACCTTCCCGTTTTTGTTTTTTCAGCTTTGTGGGCTTCATAAAACTTAGGAAAGAGTCGTCGTCTTTTGTGCTGGCAAGTGGTTTGCGTCCAATAAGATAGGTCGTGGTCTGGAAGAAATATCCTTCCCTTTGGCGGTATCCAAAGACGGGATTGAAAATCAATTCGTCCTTGGGGTAGTAAAAAAAAGGAAAATACATCACAGGAATGTGGCCTACATACAACAATACATAAGTCGGAGGCCAAGCGGTCTTAGGAAGA